>CAZDSL010000004.1:0-12377 GCA_964507655.1 uncultured Mycobacteriaceae bacterium
GAGGCCCGCCGTGCCGCGCTCGCCGCGGCCGCGGCGCAGGGCGTCGTCGCGGTGCACGAGTGCGGCGGCCCCGACATCGGCGGTGCGGACGACTTCGCCGCCGTGCTGGCGCTGGGCGCCGGCGACGACGGCGTGGCGGTGCGCGGCTACTGGGGCGAGGCCGTCGCCACCGCGGACGAGGCGCGGGCCCTGCTGGCCGAGCGCGGCGCGCACGCCCTGGGCGGCGACCTGTTCCTCGACGGCGCGCTCGGCTCGCACACAGCGTGGCTGACGGAGCCCTATGCCGACGCCCCCGGCCGGGGAGCCCCCGCGCTGAGCGCCGCCGACGCCACAGCGCACCTGCGCGCGTGCACCGAGGCGGGCATCCAGGCGGGCTTCCACGTCATCGGCGACGCCGCCACCGCCGCCGCCGTCGAGGCGTTCACCTCCGTCGCCGCCGAGCTGGGCGGGCCGGCCGTCGCGGGCCGCGCCCACCGCCTCGAGCACCTCGAGATGATCGACCGCGAGCAGGCCGCCGCGCTCGGCCGCGTGGGCGCCATCGCGTCGGTGCAGCCCGTGTTCGACGCCCTCTGGGGCGGCGCCGACGGCATGTACGCGGCCCGCCTGGGCGCCGCGCGCGCCGCCGCGATGAACCCGCTGTCCGTCCTGGCCGCCGAGGGCGTGGCGCTCGCGCTCGGCTCCGACGCGCCGGTCACCCCGCTCGACCCGTGGGCCGCGGTGCGGGCCGCGGTGCACCACAGCGTGGGCGACCACTCGCTCTCGCCGCGCGCCGCCTTCACCGCCGCCACCCGCGGCGCGTGGCGGGCGGCGGGGGTGCGCGACGGCGAGGCCGGCACCCTGCAGCCGGGCGCCGACGCGTCGTTCGCGGTGTGGGAGACGGGCGAGCTGGTCGTGGCGCCGTCGTCCAAGGCCATCGCCCGCTGGTCGATCGACCCGCGCTCGCGCGTCCCCGCGCTGCCCGACCTCTCCGAGGGCGCCCCGGCGCCGCGGTGCCTGGCGACGGTGCGCTCCGGCCGCGTCATCCACCGGGCCGACTGATCGATGCCCGCCGCCGCATTCCTGCGGCGCGCCGGCCTCGCCTGGCGCGCCGCGCTGCCCCGCCAGGCGGCGGCCGTGGCCGGGGGGCTGCTCGTGTACGCGGCCTTCCCCCCGCGCACCGCCTGGTATCTCGCCCCGCTGGGCATCGCGCTGGCCGTCGCCGCGGTGGCGGCGCCGCGCCGGCCCGGCCGGCCGGTCTCGCTGTGGGGCGGTCTCGGCTACGGGTGCCTCACCGGCCTGGCCTTCTTCCTGCCGCTGCTGCCGTGGGTGGGGATCTATGTGGGGGCCCCGCCGTGGATCGCCCTCGCCGCGGCCGAGTCGCTGTTCACCGGCCTGTTCGGCCTGGCGGTGGCCGTGCTGCACCGCTGGCGTGTCCTGCCGCGGTGGGCGATGCCGTTCGCGGTGGCCGCCTGCTGGACGCTCACGGAGTGGCTGCGCTCGTCGGTCCCGTTCGGCGGTTTCCCGTGGGGGCGGCTCGCCTTCGGTCAGCCCGAGGGCCCGCTGCTGCCGCTCGCGTCGCTGGGCGGCGCGCCGCTGCTGAGCTTCGCCGTCGCGCTCGTCGGCGCGGGGCTCGCCGCCGCAGGCCTGTCCCTGCACGCCCGGGTCCGGCGCACCGGGCCGTGGCTGCCCGCGGCGCTCGGCGCGCTCGTGGCGGTGGCGCTGCCGCTGGTGGCCGGGGCGGCCCGCGCGCCATTCCTGCCCGGCATGGAGGACGGGCGGCAGCTCACCGTCGCGGCGGTGCAGGGCGACGTGCCGCGGCTGGGCCTGGGCTTCAACGCGCAGCGGCGGGCCGTGCTGGACATGCACGTGCGGCGCACCCTGCAGCTGGCCGACGAGGTGGACGCCGGCCGGCAGCCGCGCCCCGACATCGTCGTGTGGCCGGAGAACTCCTCCGACATCGACCCGCTGCGCAACGCCGACGCCGCGCAGGAGATCACCTACGCCGCCGACCGGATCGGCGCGCCGATACTCGTCGGCGCCGTCCTGACCAACGACGACGGCACCACCACCAACTCGGTGATCGTGTGGAACCCGGGCACCGGCCCGGCGGACCGGCACGACAAGGCCATCCTGCAGCCGTTCGGCGAGTACATGCCGTACCGGTCGTTCTTCCGGCACTTCTCCTCGTACGTCGACGACGCCGGACGGTTCGTGCCCGGCCACGACGACGGCGTCGTCACCGCGGCGGGCGTCCCGGTGGCGGTGGCCACCTGCTACGAGATCGCGTTCGACCGCGCGTACACGAACGCGGTGCGGGCGGGCGGCCGGTTCCTCGCCGCGCCCACCAACAACGCCACGTTCAGCCCCAGCGAGATGACCGATCAGCAGCTGGCGATGACGCGCATCCGCGCGGTGGAGCACGGCCGCGCCGCGGTGGTGGCCGCCACCACCGGCGTGAGCGCGATCATCGCTCCCGACGGCGCGGTCGCGAAGCGCACCGAGCAGTTCGTGCCGGCGGCGATCGTGTCGCCCATCCCGCTGCGCACCGCCCTCACCCCGGCCACGCGCGCCGGGCCGTGGCCCGAGTACGTGCTCAGCGCGCTCGCCGCCGCGGCGCTGCTCGCCTCCGCGGGCGCGGGCCTGCACCGCCGCCGCCGAGCCTGACCGCCCCGGGGTTTGCCGCCGCCCGGCACAGGGCACCCACGGGAAGCGGGCCCGCGGGCCCGGAGCCGAGGCTGCCGGAGGTGACGCACGATGGTGCAGGTGGGATACAAGCTCATGGCCGAGACGACCCCTCCCCGGGAGATCGTGCGGCAGGCGCGGCGGGCAGAGGAGGCCGGGTTCGACTTCGTCGAGGTGAGCGACCACATCCACCCCTGGCTGCACAGCCACGGGCATTCCGGCTTCGCCTGGTCGATGCTGGGGGCCATCGCCCAGGCCACCGACCGCATCGGCCTCGCCACGGGGGTCACCTGCCCGTTCATCCGCTACCACCCGGCGATCGTCGCGCAGGCGGCGGCCACCGTCGCGCTGCTCTCCGACGGTCGGTTCACCCTGGGCCTGGGCGCCGGGGAGAACCTCAACGAGCACGTGACCGGGCTGCGCTGGCCGCCCGTGCAGGTGCGGCACGCCATGCTGCGCGAGGCCATCGAGATCATCCGGCTGCTGTGGGCCGGCGGCTACCGCACCTACCACGGCCGGCACCTCACCATCGAGGATGCGCGCGTGTTCGACCTCCCCGCGCACCCGCCGCCCATCGCGGTCGCCGCCTCCGGCGACCGCTCCGCCGCGCTCGCGGGCGAGCTGGGCGACGCGCTGTTCGCCGTGGCGCCCGACAGCACGGTCGTCCGCGCGTTCCGCGCCGCCGGCGGAGACGGGCCACGTTACGCCGAGGTGCCGCTCGCGTGGGCCGACGACCCGGACGCCGGCGCCGCCGCCGCGCACGAGCGGTTCCGGTTCGGGCTCACCGGCTGGAAGATCCAGGCGGAGCTGCCCAACCCCGTCAACTTCGAGGCGGCGACCGCCTTCATCCGCCCGGCCGACGTGCGCGAGGCGATGCCGTGCGGGCCCGACCCGGAGGCGCACATCGAGGCCGCGCGCGCGTTCACCGACGCGGGGTTCGATCGCATCACCCTGATGAACGCCGGGCCGGAGACCGACCGCTTCTTCGACTTCTACCGCGACGCGCTCGCCGGACCGCTGCACGGCCTGGACGCCTGAGCCCCTGCACGCCCGAGCCTCCGCCGGATCGGCGTTTCCCGCCGCGCCCGGCCGGGTACGCGGGGCCGAGGCGAAAGGAGCAGCGATGAACGCACCGACCACCGCGGCCCGGCGCATCGAGGAGGCCGCGGCCCTGGACGGCTGGCCCGCCCGCGTGCAGGACACCGTCCGCCGCGCGCTGCGCCCCGGCGCGGTCCGCAACACCCTCAGCGGCGTCCCGCTCGGCCACCCCGCGCACCCGATGCTGGTCTCGATGCCGATCGGCGCGTGGGGGATGTCGGCGCTGTGCGACGCGGCCGGCCGGCGGGGCGCCGGTCCCGCCGCCGGCCTCATCGCCGCGGGTCTCGCCGCGGCACTGCCCACCGCGGCCACCGGGCTCAACGACTGGGCCGACACCATCGGCCCGGCGCGCCGGGTGGGCGCGGTGCACGGCGCGGCCAACAACGCCGGCGCCCTGCTCATGGCGGCGTCGCTGGCGGCGCGGCTGCGCGGCCGCCGCGGGGTGGGCAGGGCGCTGTCGTGGACGGCGCTCGGGTTCGTGGGCGCGGGCGGCTACCTCGGCGGGCATCTCACCTACGTGCGCGGCACCAACGTCAACCACGCCGCCTGGGAGGCCATGCCGCGGGAGTGGACCCGCATCGCCGACGCCGGCGACGTGCCCGAGGAGGGCGCCACGCACGCCGACTGCGAGGGGAGCCCCGTGCTCCTGTCGCGCGACGGCACCGGCGTGCGGGCGGTCTCGGCGGTGTGCACGCACATGGGCGGCCCGCTGCACCAGGGCCGCATCGAGGACGGGTGCGTCACGTGCCCGCTGCACGGCAGCGTCTTCCGCCTGGACGACGGGGCCGTGGTGCGCGGGCCCGCCAGCGTGCCGCAGCCGGTGTACGAGGCGCGCATCCACGACGGCGGCGTGCAGGTGCGCGCGGCGCGGGTCGCCCGCTGACCCGCCGGGCGGCCCTGGCCGGCCGGCCGGACGGCCCCGAGGAAGGAGATGGACCATGGAACGCGGCAGCGACAAGCACGGCGCCCGCGCCGACGACGAACTGCAGAGGGAGGACGAGCCGATGATCCGGTCGGGCCGGCCCGCCCACGCGGAGGAATGGCGGCAGCCCGAGCCGCCGGCCGACGACGACCCCGATGTGCGCCCGTGGCACCCGGACGGCCCCGCGGACGGGCCCGCCGAGGAATGATGCACGGACGGCACCGGCCCCGCCCGGATCGGATCCGGGCGGGGCCAGTGCCGTCGTGCGTCGCCTCGCGTCAGCCCGCGGCGCCGCGGCGCCGCGCCTTGTGCAGGTCGAGGCGCTCCTTGAGCAGCACCTCCAGCTCGTCGATGGAGCGGCGCTCGCACAGCATGTCCCAGTGCGTGCGCGGCGGCTTGGTCTTCTTCTCCTCCGGGGCCGCGCCCTCGACGAGCTTGCCCTCCAGGCCGTTGCGCCCCACCCACGTGGCGGGGAACTCGGCGTCGTCGGCGAAGGGGACCTCGAACTCCTCGCCGTTCTCGCAGCGGTAGCGCGCGGTCCGCCGGGGTGCGAGATCGTGGTCGCGATCGGTCTCGTAGCTCACCGAGCCGAGACGGCTCCCACGCAGAACTCGATCTGCCATGCTCGTTCCTCTCTCCGGTCGTCGCCGATCGGTGTGCCCGCCGGCCGGCTTCGTCATGGAAGTCCGTGGGGCGCCGCAGCAGGCGCCCGCACACACTTCAACGCACGCGCGGCGCGGATCGTTCCCGCGCCGGTGCGGCTCTCCAGGGTATCCCGGGCCCGCCACGCCGTCGCCGCGGCGCCGGTGCACGCGCCCGCCGCCGCTAAGCTCGACGCCGTGGAGGAAGCGACACCCGGCGGCGCGGCGCCCGCGGTCTGCGCCTGGTGCGGCAGGCCCGTCGCCGACGTCCCCGCGGGCCGCCGGCGGCGGTACTGCCGCCAGTCGTGCCGGCAGCGCGCCTATGAACAGCGACGCGGCCTCGCCGGCACCGGCGTGCCCGAGGGCGCCGTCGTCCTCGCGCCGGCCGACGCGGCGGCCCTCGCCGACAGGGCCTTCCGGCTGCGCTGCGCGTGCGAGGACGTCGCCACCGCGGTGGCCGAGCGCGCGGAATACGACGAGCTGGCCGACCTGTGCCGCGGGCTGGTCGCGCTGGCGCGCGACGCCGAGCGGCTGCGCTGACGGCCGCCGCCGTCACACCGGTTCGCTGTCGGTGGACGGGTCCTCGTCGCGGCGCCGCTTGAGCCGCCGGCGCCGCAGGTAGGCCTGCTCCTCGGCCCTGGTCACCTCGGGCTCCACCGGGTCGTTGCGCAGCACGTACCGGATGACCAGCAGCATGACGAGGCTCGCGATCAGGCACACCAGGGCGGCGATGCCCCAGCCCACGGCGCCCGCCGCGCCGGAGGTGCCCATGATCACCAGCCAGACGCCGCCCGTGGCGAGTCCGACGAGCAACAGGGCCCAGGCGAGAAGACCGGGAAAGTTCTGCCGCATAGTGCACACCTCCTCGTGCCCGCCGCACGTCGCGGCGGGCCCAGCCGTGTGCGCCGGGGATACCCGCCGCACACCGCCGCACACCCTTTTGTGATCCAGCTCACATGCACGTGTGCCGCGGGCGCCGCCGGGGAAGACGACGGCACCGGCCGACCGATGGAGGTGAGCCATGACCCAGGAGCACGACACGGGCGCGGCGCCCGAGGAGACCGACGACACCGGCGCTCCCGAGCGCTTCGCGGAGGCGGGCGCCGCGGTGAACACGGACGTCACCTCGACGGCCGGCGCGGAGGACCTGGACGAGGACAGGCTCGGCGCCGACCCCTTGGAGGAGGGGATGGACCCGCCGGAGGGGTGGACCGCCGCAGACAGGCACGGCGTCACCGCGGGCGAGCAGGCGCGCGGCCAGACCCTCGACGAGCGGCTGCGGGCCGAACGCCCCGATGTGGGCGAGGCCGCCTCGGATGCGCCCGCCCCGGACGGCACCGGCGCCGCCACGGGGGAGCCCGGCCGCGACGACCGCACGCTGCCGCCCACCGCGGCCGCCGCCGCCGACCCCGAGGCGCCGGAACCCGACGCGCGCGCCGCCGACGACGACGTGCCCACGTCGACCCTGCGGCTCGAGGACCGCGAAGACCCCGGAGAGGAGTACCGATGACCGACAGCGAAGGCACCCCGCTCGCGGGCATGACCATCGCCCTTCTGGTGGCGCCCGAGGGCGCGGAGCAGATCGAGCTGACCGACCCGTGGCGCGCGGTCGAACAGGCCGGCGGCACACCGCGGCTGCTGTCCACCCGCACGGGCACCGTGCAGGCGTTCCACCACCTGGACCGGGGCGCCACGTTCGAGGCCGACGCCGTGGCCGACGCCGCCGCGGCGGGCGACTACGACGCGCTCGTCCTGCCGGGCGGGGTGGCCAACCCCGACTTCCTGCGCACCGACGAGGACGCGGTGGCCTTCGTGCGCGCGTTCTTCGACGCGGGGAAGCCGGTGGCGGTGATCTGCCACGGCCCGTGGACGCTCATCGAGGCGGACGCGGTGCGCGGCCGGGCCCTCACGTCGTGGCCGAGCCTGCGCACCGACCTGCGCAACGCCGGGGCGCACTGGACCGACGAGGAGGTCGTGGTGTGCGAGGAGGGGCCCAACACCCTGGTCTCCAGCCGCAAGCCCGACGACCTGCCGGTGTTCTGCCGCGCGATGGTCGGGGCGTTCAGCCGCCCCGGCGGCGCCTGAACCGCCGTGCCCGCCCGGCCCGCGGCGCGCCGCGTCACGCTCGACGACGTCGACCGGCACTGGCGCGCGGCGAACTACCTGGCGGCGGGGCAGCTCTACCTGGCCGCGAACCCGCTGCTGCGCCGGCCGCTGCGGCCGGCCGATCTCAAGCGGCGCGTGGTGGGGCACTGGGGCACCGTGCCGGGGCTCAACCTGGTGTACTCGCACGTCAACCGGCTCATCGTGGAGCGCGGGCTCGACGCAGTGTTCGTGGCCGGCCCCGGCCACGGCGGCCCCGCGGTGCTGGCGCAGACGTTCCTCGAGGGGTCGCTCGGCGAACGCGACGCGGCGATGCCGCGCACGGAGCGGGGGATGGAGCGCCTGTTCCGGGCCTTCTCCACCCCGGGCGGCGTGCCCAGCCACGCCGCGCCCGACGTGCCGGGGTCGATCAACGAGGGCGGCGAGCTGGGCTACAGCCTGGCGCACGCCTTCGGCGCGGTGCTCGACGCGCCGCACGCCCTGGCGGTGTGCGTGGTGGGCGACGGGGAGGCGGAGACCGGCCCGCTGGCCGCGTCCTGGCATGCGACGTCGTACCTCGACCCCGCCGGCGACGGCGCGGTGCTGCCGGTGCTGCACCTCAACGGGTACCGGATCGCGGGGCCCACCGTCCTCGCGCGCATGGACCCGGCCGACCTGCGCGCGCTGCTGCACGGCTACGGCTATGCGCCCGTGGAGGTGTCGGGCGACCACCCCGCCGCGGTGCACGAGTCGCTGGCCCGCGCGCTCGATACCTGCCTCGACCGGATCGGCGAGCTGCAGGCCGCCGCACGCGCGGCGCCCGGGCGTCCGGGGGCGCGCCGCCGCTGGCCCATGATCGTGCTGCGCACACCCAAGGGCTGGACCGGCCCGCGGGAGGTCGACGGCCTGCCCGTCGAGGGCACGGTGCGGTCGCACCAGGTCCCGTTGGAGGTGTCCCGGGAGTCGCCGGATCGGCTCCCCGCGCTGGAGCGGTGGCTGCGCGGCTACCGGCCCGAGGAGCTCTTCGACGAGGACGGGGCGCCCGCGCCCGCGGTGCTGCGCTGCGTGCCGGAGGGCGACAGGAGGATGGGGGCCAACCCGCGCGCCGACGCCGGCGAGGTGCGGCGCCCCCTCGACCTCCCGGACCCGCGCGACCACGGCACCGCGGTGACCGCGCCCGGCCGCGACGCGGCGTCGCCGACCGAGGCGCTCGGCCGCTTCCTGCGCGACGTGGTGGTGCGCAATCCGCACACCTTCCGCCTGTTCTCGCCCGACGAGTTCGACTCCAACCGCCTGTCCGCGGTGTTCGAGGCCACCGACCGGGCGTGGAACTCGGCGGGGCCGGCGCAGGCGCCTTTCGCGGCCGCCCCCGACGAGCATCTGGGGCCGCGGGGGCGCGTGATCGAGGTGCTCTCGGAGCACCTGTGCGAGGGCTGGCTCGAGGGTTACCTGCTCACCGGGCGGCACGGCCTGCTCGCCACCTACGAGGCCTTCGCGCACGTGATCGACAGCATGGTGGGGCAGTACGCCAAGTGGCTGGAGCAGGCGGCGCGGGTGCCGTGGCGCTCGCCGCCCGCGTCGCTGAACCTGCTGCTCACCTCGCACGCCTGGCGCCAGGACCACAACGGCTTCTCGCACCAGGACCCGGGCTTCCTCGATCTGCTGCTCAACAAGCGCCCGGAGCTGGTGCGGGTGCTGTTCCCGCCCGACGCCACCACGCTGCCGATCGTGACGGCCGAGGCGCTCGCGAGCACGGGCCGCATCAACGCCATCGTCGCGGGCAAGCATCCGTCGCCCGTGTACCTCGGGCCGGGCGAGGGGGCCCGGCACTGCGCCCGCGGCGCCGGGGTGTGGTGGTGGGCGGGCACCGAGCGCGAGGGCGACCCGCGCGGCCCCGACGTGGTGCTCGCCTGCGCGGGGGAGGTGCCCACGCGTGAGACGGTGGCGGCCGCCGCGCTGCTGGCGCGGGCCCTGCCGGCGCTGCGGGTGCGGGTGGTCAACGTGGTGGACCTGCTCCGGCTGGCGAGCCCGGCCGCCGACCCGCGCGGCCTGCCCGACGACGAGTTCGACGCGCTGTTCACGGCAGACAGGCCGGTGGTGTTCGCGTTCCACGGCTATCCGGGCGCGGTGCACCGGCTCACCCACGACCGGCGCTGCCATCCCGGCCTGCACGTGCACGGGTACCGGGAGGAGGGCACCACCACGACGCCCTTCGACATGCTCATGCTCAACGGCCTCGACCGCTACCGGCTGGCCTGCTCGGCGCTCGCCCACGCGATGCCGGGCGACGCGGCCGCGGAGGACCTGCGCCGGCGCTTCGAGGACGCCCGCGCCCGGGCGCGCCGGCACACCCGCGAGCACGGCGTGGACGACCCGGCGCTCACCGGCTTCCCGCCCCGGCCGGACGCGGTGGTGGGAGACTGAGCGTGCGGCCGGGGCCGGCCGCGCGGCGATCGGAGGGCGCTATGGCGGCGCGGGGCCCGCGCGACGAGGGGGCGGCGGCGTACGACGCCATCGCGCCCGCGCTCGACCAGCCGATGCTGGTGGTCACCGTCCGCGCCGGCGCGCGCCGCGCCGGCTGCCTCGTCGGATTCTCCACGCAGGCCAGCATCGATCCCGCGCGCCACCTGGTGTGCCTGTCGCGGGCCAACCGCACCCACCGTGTCGCCCGCGACGCGCACCACCTGGCGGTCCACGTGCTCGCCCGCCGCGACACCGCGCTCGCCGAGCTGTTCGGCGGGCGCACGGGCGACCGGATCGACAAGTTCGCCGAGTGCGCGTGGCGGGACGGCCCGCACGGGCTGCCGATCCTCGACGACGCGCCCGCATGGTTCGCCGGCCCCATCGTGTCGCGCACGCCGCTGGGCGACCACACCGGCTTCCTGCTGCAGCCCGACGCCGGCGCGCGCCGGGCACCGCTGGACGAGCTCTGCACGCTGCGCGACGCGCTCCACATCACCCCCGGCCACGGCGCCTGACCGGCACGGGTTTGCCCGCGCGCCGCGGCGGGTATCGCGGGCGTGCCGCCGCCGAACACCGGCGGCCCGCACACGTACCGCATCCGAGGAGGCGTCATGACCTCGACGAGCATCCAGCCCACCAGCGCCACCGGGCCCGATCCCGAGCCCTTCCAGTCGGTGTCGCCGTACTCCGGGGAGATCCTCGGCGAGTACCCGTACCTGGAGGCGGAGCAGATCGACGAGTGCGTCGCGCGCGCCCACGCCGCGTTCGAACGCTGGCGCGCGACCGACGTGCACGAGCGCGCCGCGGTGGTGCTGCGCGCCTCCGAGATCGTGCGCGACCGGGCCGACACGCTGGCCCGCACGATCAGCGAGGAGATGGGCAAGCTGATCGGCGAGGCCCGGTGGGAGGTCGCCGTGTCGGCCGACATCCTCGGCTACTACGGCAGCAAGGGCCCGGGTTTCCTCGAGCCGGAGCCGATCGACGCGGCCGGCGTGGGCGAGGCCGTGCTCCTGCACCAGCCGCTGGGCGTGCTGCTCGGCATCGAGCCGTGGAACTTCCCGCTGTACCAGGTGGTGCGGCTGGCCGCGCCGAACCTCGTGGCCGGCAACACGGTGCTGCTCAAGCACGCCTCGCTGTGCCCGCGCAGCGCCCTGGAGATCCAGCGCGTCTTCACCGACGCCGGGGCGCCCGAGGGCGTGTACACCAACCTGTTCCTGCGCACCCGCGACGTGGAGCGCGTGATCGCCCACCCGGCCGTGCAGGGGGTGGCGCTCACCGGGAGCGACGCCGCCGGCGCCGCGGTGGCCGAGCAGGCGGGCCGGCACCTGAAGAAGTGCGTCCTCGAGCTCGGCGGCAACGACCCCTTCGTCGTCCTCGACGCGGCGGACCTGGACGCGACGATCGACATGGCGGTGCAGGGGCGCATGTTCAACACGGGGCAGAGCTGCGTGGCGTCGAAGCGCTTCTTCGTGCCGGACGAGGTGCACGACCGGTTCGTCGACGCGCTGGCCGAACGGTTCTCGGCGCTGACCCCCGGCGACCCCACCGACGAGCAGACCACGCTCGGCCCGCTGTCGTCGGAGGGCGCGGCCCGCGACCTGCTCGAGCAGGTGCAGGACGCGCTGGACAAGGGCGCGCGTGCGGTGACCGGCGGCGGGCGGCCGGCCGACCGGGGCCCCGGCGGTGCCGGCGCCTTCGTCGAACCCACCGTGCTCACCGGGGTGACGCCCGGCATGCGCGCGTTCTCCGAGGAGCTGTTCGGGCCCGTGGCGGTGGTGCACCGCGTGGCCGACGCGGACGAGGCGGTGCGCATGGCCAACGATTCGCCCTACGGCCTCGGCGCCACGGTGATCGGGTCGGACCCCGACGCGGCGCGCGAGGCGGCGGCCCGGATCGAGAGCGGGATGGTGTGGATCAACAGCCCCACCTCGACCCAGGCCGATCTGCCGTTCGGCGGCATCAAGCGCTCGGGCTTCGGGCGCGAGCTCTCGCCGCTGGGCATCCGCGAGTTCGTCAACCGCAAGCTGGTGCGCACGGTGCCGCGCTGACGGCGCCGTGCACGCGCAGGCGGGCGGGCGTCAGCAGGTGCCGGCGCGCCGCCGCGCCTGGTAGCGGCGCACGCCCGCGGACGAGATCGTGGGCTCGAGCGGGTCGTGGTGCTCGCGGTGCGAGACGTTGAGCCACAGCACGATGCCCACCGCCAGGCAGACGACGCCCACCACGGCGCCCGCGATGAAGAACGGGATGTGCTCCATCGCCAGTGCCACGATGGCGAGCCCGCCGACGGCCAGGCCCGCGAGGAAGAAGAAGTAGCCGAGCAGGCCCTCGTAGTTGTTGCCGCTGCTGCCCATGGTCGTGCCCCTTTCGACTCGATGCCGCGCGCGGCCCGGACCGGCGCCGCGCGCGATGCCGACGGCAGGACCGGGGCGGGCTCCCGCGGGGAGGCGTCCCGGACCCACCCTCATTGTGACCCACGCCACCGTTCAGTGCCACCGTCTCGCAGCGCCTCG
>CAZDSL010000004.1:12477-13878 GCA_964507655.1 uncultured Mycobacteriaceae bacterium
CTTCGGAAGGGTTTGCGCGGGCGGGCGCTCGGGTAGCCTGCAGGCGCCGGGCGGCGCCGCCCGGCACAGTTCGACCGTCGCAGTGAGGAACCGCCGATGTACCTGGCCACCGGCCCGGACCCCGTGGAGCAGCGCCGACCCGTCACACTCACCCTGGAGGCCGCCTCGTCGCAGGCCCCGGTGGCGCGGTCCGTCGCCGAGATGCTGGCGATCATGTACGGCTTCGACCTCGACGACGTCGCCGACATCAAGCTCGCCGTCGATGAGGCCTGCGGGCAGCTCGAACGCGTCAGCGGCGACGACCCGGCGCTGACGATGACCATCCGCGCCCGCCACCGCGAGCTCGCGCTCGAGATCACCTCGCCCGTGGCGGGGGAGGGCGTGATCGAGCAGACGGGCTTCGGCTGGCACGTGCTCACCACGCTCGCCGACACGGTGTCGACCCATGTCTCGGAGGACCCGTCCGGCTCGTCGCTGCCGGGCGCGCGCCTGCTCACGATCACGTTCACCAAGAGTCCGAGCCCGGTGCGGTGACGAGCGGCCGCGGGCCCGATCCGGGCAGGGACGAATACGACGACATCCCGGCCGCGCTGCGCGATCTGCGCACGCTCGGCGAGTCGGACCCCGAACGGGCGCGCCTGCGCGCCCGGCTCATCGAGCGGTGCCTTCCGCTGGCCGAACACATCGCCCGCCGCTTCCACGGGCGCGGCGAGCCGTTCGACGACCTGCTGCAGGTGGCCCGTCTGGGCCTGGTCGGCGCCATCGACCGTTTCGATGCGGACAAGGGCGACAGCTTCGTCGCCTTCGCGGTGCCCACGATCATGGGGGAGGTGCGCCGGCACTTCCGCGACACGGGGTGGGCGCTGCACGTGCCGCGCCGGGCGAAGGAGCTGCACCTCGACATCGCCCGGTCCACCGAGCGGCTCTCGCAGCGGCTGGGCCGGGCGCCCTCGGCCCAGGAGATCGCCGCCGACCTCGGGGTGAGCGCCGAGGACGTGGCCGACGGGCTCATGGCACGCGGCGCCTACCAGCCCGAATCGATGGACGCCCCGCCGTCGTCCGAGACGGAGGGGCTCAACCTGGGCGACGTCCTCGGCGAGGACGATCCGGAAATCGAATCCACCGAGGCCTACATCGCCGTCAAGCCGCACCTGGACGCGCTGCCGGATCGCGAGCGGCGCATCCTGGTGCTGCGCTTCTTCGGAGGGCTCACACAATCGCAGATCGCCGAGCGGGTGGGGCTGTCGCAGATGCACGTGTCGCGGATCCTCGCGCGCACGCTGGCCGACCTGCGCCGCGGCCTGGAAGACCGCTGACTGAAGACCGCCGGCCGGGCTCGTCTAATAGACGGGGCCGGGCGCGGCGGCGCCCCCGGCCTCGGGCATCGCCTGGCGGAGATCG
>CAZDSL010000004.1:13978-16206 GCA_964507655.1 uncultured Mycobacteriaceae bacterium
GACGGGGCCGGGCGCGGCGGCGCCCCCGGCCTCGGGCATCGCCTGGCGGAGATCGAGCAGCTCCAGCAGCGCGTCGGCCGCGAGCCTGCGCAGGGGCCGCGCCACCGGCCGCAGCGCGTAGAGCGTCCACTCGGTTCCGCGGGCCTGCATGGTCCCAGCGAAGTCGAGGAGGGTTTCGAGGCCGGCGCTGCCGATGAAGCCCACTCCCGACAGGTCGAGCGCGAAACGGTCCAGCCGCGCGGCGGCGAGGGCCGAGAGCGCCTCGGTGAAGGCGGGCGCCGCGGGCGCGTCGATCGTGCCGCCGAGGGCCACCAGCCACAGCGGCCGGCCGTCCCGCCCGGTCGACGGCCGGGGGCGGCCGCGGATGATGCGGATGCGCAGGCCCGCGACGGGGGCCGCGTCGACGGCGGCCCGCACGGTGGCGAGCGCATCCGGATACCGGATGACCGGAGTCGCGATAGGGGGATTGGACGCCGGGAGTGACGGTGTGTGTGGCATGAGTCTCCGATCGAGTGCGAACCGACGCGCTGGGCGGCGCAGTCGCATCGCGGAAGCCGCGTAGGGCCGTGAAGACCGCGGAGGACCGTGAGAACGGTGTGCGCACGGGCGGGAGAATGCGCCGGACACTCCGGCGCGGCCACCGACGGGGCCGCGGATGCGGCCTGTGCGCTACTCCGGGGCAAACTCGACGTCCGCGGGCTGTGCTCGCGGTGCCGGGTGCACTTCACGCTTCCGGATGCGGGGCTTCCGGATGATGCTTCGTTTCCGGATGCAGGGGGCTGTGTTCTCAACCACGCATCTTCGACGCTACCGTCGCCGCCGGGCTTTCTCAACGGTTCGGCGGAACCGGTCGCGCCTCCGCGTTTCGCCGGATCGGCGCGCGGGTAGACCGTTGCGGTCGGAACCTTCCGCCCGCCGCGGGAGGGCCGCGACAGCGACGGAGGAACGGTATGCAGCTGACCTGCACGCGGTGCGAGCGCACCTTCGAGACCCACGCCCACGGCGCGCGCGAGGCCCGCGATCAGGGCCGGCTCCACGGCTGGTGGACGGAGTCGGGCACTGTGCCTTGCCCGGGGTGCGCCGCGGCGGCGGGGAAGGCGCCCGCCGCCGGCCCGGACGAGGCTCCGTGACCCCGCCGGGCGCGGGTGGCGGCGGCCCCGCGGAGGGCGCCGGGGCACTCGTGCACCTGGCGGAGGCCGTGTACGCCGCGGACGACTACGCGGCGATCCACCGGGCGCTCACCCGGGCGGCGCTGCGGGCCGTGCCGGGCTGCACCCGCGCGGGGATGCTCATCGTCGTCGGCGGCGCACACCGGGTGGCCGGCGCCACCGACGACGTGGCGGAGGCGGTGCACCGGTACGAGATCGCCCTGCGCGAGGGCCCGTGCCTCGATGCCGAGGTCACCGATGCGCCGCAGTGGACGGCCGATCTGCGCGCCGGCTCGCCGTGGCCGGCCCTCACGGAACGGGTGCTGCGCGAGACACCGGTGCGCAGCACCGCGGGCTTCCCGATCTTGGGGGAGGACGGCGCCGCCAAGGTGGGGTCGCTCAACCTGTTCTCCGACACCCCGGGCGGGCTCACGGCGCGCAGCGTCGACCACGGCGTGCTCGTCGCCGCGGTCGCCACCGTGGCGCTGCGTGCGGCCGCCGCGCAGCGCGACGCGGCCACGCTGCGCGCCGGCCTGGCCACCAACCGCGAGATCGGGACCGCTGTGGGACTGCTCATGGGCTTCCACCGCGTGTCGTCCGATCGGGCCTTCGAGATCCTGCGCGCCCTCTCCCAGGGTCTCAACCGCAAGGTGCACGTGATCGCGCGCGAGATCGTCGAGGAGCACGAGCGCACCCTGGGGCCCGGCGCCGCGGACGGTCCGGCTCAGTCGGGGGCCTGATCGTCCGGCACCGTCGGGCCCGTCCGCCGGCGCTCGTCCGCGTTGCCGGGCACGCCGCGCCGGCGGCGCTCCTCCTCGATGTCGCGTTCCATCTCGTCGACCTTCCCGGGCAGATCCTCGCCGGGCGGCCGGGTTCCGGACCCGCCCGGCTCGCGCTCGTCCGAGCGCTCGTCGGCCTGTTCATCATCCCGCTGGTCGGCCCGCTCACGATCCGTCGCGTCGCCCACGCCGTCTTCTCCCTTCGCCTCCGCGTCGCGGGGCCCGGACCGGTCCCGCGCGCCGGGCGCCCGCGGGCGCCCCGGGCGTGGGCGATACCCCGTCCGCGCCCGTGGCAAACCGC
>CAZDSL010000004.1:16306-26214 GCA_964507655.1 uncultured Mycobacteriaceae bacterium
GCCCGCGGGCGCCCCGGGCGTGGGCGATACCCCGTCCGCGCCCGTGGCAAACCGCGGCCCCGCGTGCACCGTTCGCGGTTGGGGCATGCTGGTCGCGGGTACCCGCCGTGGGCCGCGCCGCCCGCGGCGCCGCGCGCCGCGGGCGCACCGACCGGAAAGGGGAGCAGCATGGGCTGGGGCATCGGGCGCACACCCGTGCCGCGGGACGTCCTGCGGCAGGCCGTGATCCACGTGGGCGTGGTGGTGGTCGCCGCGCTCGTCGTGCTCATCGCGGCGGCGATCGCCTCGCCCGGCGGCACCCGCGAGTGCGACGGGTCCGGCGGCGTGTGCCTCACGGCCGCGCAGTACACGATGATCGCGGGCCCGCCGGCGATCCTCGCCGCGGGCGGCGTGGCCGCGTTCGTCCGCACCTATCTGGTGTGGCGCCGCGGCGGGCCGTGGATGGTGTGGCAGGCGGCCGGCTGGTTCCAGTTCACCCTGATGCTGGTGGTCCTCATCATCGCGGGCGGCACGCTGGCCTGACGGCCGCATGAACGGGCCGCGGGGCCCTCGCATGGCCGGTGCCACGCGTCATCCGCCGCGGCGCGGCAGGAACTCCTGGGCCTTGGCCTTGATGCCGAACTTGATGAAGTCCCACGAGTCCTCGTCCCCGCGCAGCACGGCCTGCACCATCGACTTGGCCTGGTCGAATTCCGCGTGCGGGGGGATAGGCGGCAGGTTGGGGGAGCAGTGCACGTCCAGCACCACGGGCCGGTCGGCCGCCAGCGCCTCGCGGCACGCGTCCTCCATGGAGCCGGCGTCGTCCACGACGATCCCGCCGAGCCCGAGGCTGCGCGCGAAGGCGGCGTAGTCGACCTCCGGCAGGTCTTGGGACTGCGCGAACTTGGGGTCGCCGCCCATGGCCCGCATCTCCCACGTCACCTGGTTGAGGTCGTTGTTGTGCAGCACCGCCACCACCAGGCGCGGGTCGTCCCACTCCTGCCAGTAGCGTTTGATGGTGATGAGCTCGGCCAGCCCGTTCATCTGCATGGCGCCGTCGCCGACGAACGCCACCGCCGGCCGGTCGGGGTGGCCGAACTTCGCGCCGATCGCGTACGGCACGCCGGGCCCCATGGTCGCGAGCGTGCCCGACAGCGACCCGCGCATCCGCCCGCGCATGACGATGTTGCGGGCGTACCAGTTCGCGGCGGACCCCGAGTCCGCGGAGAGCATCGCGTCGTCCGGCAACAGCGGCGACATCACGTCGAACAGCAGCATCGGGTTCACCGGGTCGGCGTCCAGCCGCGCCTGATCGTGCATCGTCGACCACCACCGCGCGACGTTCGACTCGATCGTCTCGCGCCACGCCCGGTCGGGCTTGCGTTCGAGGTGGGGGAGCAGCGCCCGCAGCGTGGCGCGCGCGTCGCCGAGCACGTTGGCCTCGGTGGGGTAGCGCATGCCGATGTACTTGCCGTCGATGTCGATCTGCACGGCGCGGGCCTGGTCGTATTCCGGGAGGAACTGCGCGTAGGGGAAGCTGCTCCCCACGATGAGCAGGGTGTCGCAGTCGCGCATCATCTCGTAGCTGGGCCGCGTCCCCAGCAGCCCGATGGCGCCCGTCACCCACGGCTCGTCGTCGGGCAGGACGTCCTTGCCCAGCAGCGCCTTCGCGGCCCCGGCCCCCAGCGCGTCGGCCACCTGCGCGATCTCCCCGGCCGCGCCGCGCGCGCCCTGCCCCACGAGGATGGCGACGCGCTCGCCCTCGTTGAGGATCGCCGCCGCCCGGCGCACCGCCTCGTCGTCCGGCGCGGGCGTGGCCCACTCCACCCCGAGGCTCGAGGGCACCATCTTGAACTCGTGCGTGGGCGGCGTGTACTCGAGCTCCTGCACGTCGGCGGGGATGATCACGGCCGCCGGAGCCCGTTCCGTCAGCGCGACCCGGATCGCCCGGTCGAGCACGTTCGGCAGCTGCTCGGGCACGGTGACCATGTGCACGTACGGCGCCGCGACGTCCTTGTACAGGCTGAGCATGTCGATCTCCTGCTGATAGGAGCCGCCCATCGCGCTGCGCGCGGTCTGCCCGACGATCGCCAGCACCGGCACGTGGTCGAGCTTGGCGTCGTAGAGGCCGTTGAGCAGGTGGATCCCTCCCGGCCCCGAGGTCGCCACGCACACGCCGAGGCGCCCCGTGAACTTCGCGTACCCGACCGCCTCGAAGGCCGCCATCTCCTCGTGCCGCGCCTGCAGGAACCGCGGGTCGTCGCCGGCCCGGCCCCACGCGCCCGCGAGCCCGTTGATGCCGTCGCCCGGATACCCGAAGACGTGCTCCACACCCCATTCCCGCAGCCTCCGGAGCACCGCATCCGACACCTGCTCTGCCATCGCAACCTCCCGGTCTCGTCGTGTCCGCGCGTCAGCGGCGGATGATGCGGAAGAACGTGCTGTCCTCCCCGTCGGCCTTGTGCTCCTGATACAGCATCGCGAGGTCCGCCTCGTCGAATTTGTCGAACCACTCGTCCCAGTCGATGTGCTCGAGCCCGTCCGCGCGCGCGGCCCGCGCCACACGGGAGAAGTCGATGCTCAGCACGCCCGCGTTGTCGCCGCCCGTGCCGCGCACGGCGGCGGGCACGCCGCCGTGCTGCTCGACCCAGTCGCGTATCTCCGCGTGGTCCGTGGTGGTGTGCGTCTCCGAATCCATCTCCGCTCCTCACCGTGCCGGGTCCCAGGCGCGCGCGTGGGCGCGGCCCGTCGCCCTCCGGGTTGCCGCGCCGGGCGCTGCGCAAACATCGGGCCCGCGCGCGGGGCACGCCGGCGTGCATGACCCGGCGGGCGCGGGGGTATCCGCCGCCGATGCCGCACTCGGACGCCCCCGCCGGCCGCCGCCCCGTGCAGGCGGTGCGGGCGGCGTGCCGCGACGCCCTGCGCTGGGCGCGCCGCGCCGTCGCCGTGCCGGGCCACGAACGCACGGTGACGGTGCAGATCGTCAAGACCGCCGTGGCCGCCGTGGCCGCGTGGGTGCTCGCGGACGGCGTGCTGCACGCGTCCACCGCCTTCCTCGCCCCGTATACGGCGGTGTTCATGGTGGACGCCACGGTGTACCGGTCGGTGCGCACCGCCGGGCAACAGCTCGCCGCCGTGGTCGCCGGGGTGGTGATCGCGGGGCTCGGCACGGCCGTGCTGGGCGGCACCACCGCGGCCCTGGCGCTGGTCACCCCCATCGGCTTCGCCGCCGGCCGCTTCCGCGGGTTCGGTTCCGGCGGCTACTGGGTGGGGGTGACCGCCCTGCTCATGGTCACCTACGGCACGGCGCAACGCCCGGAGCAGCTGTTCTCGCGCGTCGGGATCATCGCGCTCGGTGCGGGCGTCGGCCTGGCGGTCAACGCGGTGCTGTTCCCGCCCGGCTACGTGTCGTCGTCGCTGCAGCACGCGCAGAGCGCGCTCGAGCGGCTGCGCGAGGTGCTCGGCGACCTGGCCGCACACCTGCGCGACCCCGGCGACGAATCCGCCGACAGGCCGTGGCAGGACCTGATGGACGGCCTGATGCGCGACTTGGAGGCCGTGGGGGCCCACGCCGCCGACGCCCGCGAGAGCACCCGCCTCAACCTGCGCCCGTCCGTGCGCCGGCGGGCGGCCCGCGCGGCCGAGGCCCAGCGCATCGCCGCGGTGCTGCACCGCACGCTGCCGCGGCTGCACGAGCTCATCGAGGCGCTGCCCGAGAACGCGGACGAGGGCGACCCCGCCTTCGACGTGCCCCATTCCACCGGCCTCGCGGCGCACGACCGCGAGGCCGTGGCCCGCGTCATCGACGAGTGCGCCGAGATCGCGGCGGCCCTGCGGGAGGGGAAGGACGTGCGCGGGCAGGCGCCTGCCGGGCCCGGAGCGGGGGAGCGCCTGGCGGCGTCGGCGCAGCCGCCGCTGCGGCACGCGCTGCGGGTGCGCCGGGCGCTGGCAGGGCCGTGAACGGGCCTTGCCCCGCGTTTACGGGCGCCGCGCACCGGGTATCCGTGGGGCCCGAACCGACCGAAGGGAGGGCGCCATGCCGTCACAGGGCAAGTCCGCCACGCGCTCACGTGGGCTCAAGGACCCCGATCTGTACGAAGACCTGCGTGACAAGGGACAGTCCAAGGAGAAGGCGGCGCGGATCTCCAACGCCGCGGCGGCGCGCGGACGCTCCAAGGTGGGCAAGCGCGGCGGCAAGTCGCCCTCGTACGAGGACTGGAAGGTCGACGACCTGCGCGGCAGGGCCAAAGAGCTCGGCCTGCACGGGTATTCGGGCAAGCGCAAGTCCGAGCTGATCGACATGCTCCGCAACCACTGACCGGCTCCCTCCCGCACCGTAGCGGCCCCCGTCGCCCGCGGCGGGGGCCGATACGGTGCGCCCGTCACGGCGAGAGCAGCACCTTCACCGCGCCATCGGCCTTGCGCTGGAAGATGTCGTAGCCGTGGGCGGCGTCCTCGAGCGGCAGGCGGTGCGTCGCGAAACCCTCGACGCCCAGCGGGTCGCCGTCCGTGAGCAGCGGCAGGATGTCGTCCGCCCAGCGCTTGACGTTGGCCTGCCCCATCCGCAGCTGGATCTGCTTGTCGAACAGCGTCAGCATCGGCAGCGGGTCGGCGGCGCCGCCGTAGACGCCGATGAGCGAGATGGTGCCGCCGCGGCGGACGATGTCGATCGCCGAGTGCAGCGCCGCCAGCCTGTCGACGCCGGCCTTCCCCATGAGAGGCCCCGCCACCGCGTCGGGCAGCTTCGACACCGCCGACTGCATCGCCTTGGACACCGGCGAGCCGTGCGCCTCCATCCCCACCGCGTCGATGACGGAGTCGGTGCCGCGGCCGTGCGTCGTCTCGCGCACCGCCTCGCCCACGTCGTCCACCGCCCGCAGGTCGATCGTCTCGATGCCGCGCAGCTCGGCGCGGCGCAGGCGCTCAGGCACCAGGTCCACCGCGATCACCCGGTGGCCGCGGTACGCCGCGATGCGGGCGGCCATCTCGCCGATCGGCCCCACACCCAGCACCGTCACGCTGCCGCCGTCGGGGATCTCGGCGTACTCCACCGCCTGCCACGCCGTGGGCAGCACGTCGGACAGGTACACGTAGCGTTCGTCGGGCGGCCCCTCGGGGACGGTGATGTGCGTGTACTGCGCGTGCGGCACCCGCAGGTACTGCGCCTGCCCGCCGGGCACCCGCCCGTACAGCGCCGAGTATCCGAACAGCGCCGCGCCGGTGCCGTGCTCGCGCACCTGCGTCGTCTCGCACTGCGTGGGCAGCCCGTGCCGGCACATGTAGCAGCGCCCGCAGGCGATCTGGAACGGGATCACCACGCGGTCGCCCACGGCCAGGTCGCCCGTCTCGGTGCCCGTCTCGACCAC
Organism: uncultured Mycobacteriaceae bacterium; assembly: GCA_964507655.1. Taxonomy (GTDB): domain Bacteria; phylum Actinomycetota; class Actinomycetes; order Mycobacteriales; family Mycobacteriaceae; genus Tomitella. Next base: position 21,652 of record CAZDSL010000004.1, read on the forward strand.
CGTGCCCATCGGCTCGTGGCCCAGCACGTCGCCGGGCTCCATGAACGCGCCGAGCACCTCGTACAGGTGCAGGTCGGAGCCGCAGATATTGGTGGTGCTCACCTCGATGATCGCGTCGGAGGGCTGCTCGATGCGCGGATCGGGCACCTCCTCGACGCTGACGTGGCGGCGCCCCTGCCAGGTGACGGCCTTCATCGTTCCTCCTCGCCGATCGCCGGACTCGTGCCGTGCGCCGTGGGCGCACAGCACCGCATACCCGCCCGCGCCGCGTCCACGCCTACGGGCCCGATGCCGCACCGGCCGACCGCGCGGGGCGGCCCTTCGGCCGCCCTCGCGGTCAGACCGCCGACGCCCGCGCCGGGGCGCCCACCGGGGTGCGGGCGGCCGGCGCCCCGCTCTGGCTCGGACGCTGCGCGCTGCTGCGGGCCATCACCACGGCGATCCGCTCGGAGGCGGCCTTCGCCGTGGTAAGCAGCCCCGCCTGCCGCAGGAACTCGCGGCGCTCCGTGAGCACCGGGCCGAACGGGATGCGGCGCTCCAGCAGCACCCCCGCCTCCAGCCCGCGCCCGCGCAGGCTGTGCACCGTCCGCGCCACGTCGGCGAACTCCGACTGGACCATCAGCAGCGCGCCGCCGGGCCGCAGCCTGGCCGGCAGGAGGCGGCACAGCGGGTCGACGATGCTGCGGCCGGACTCGCCGGCGTTCCACGCGCGCGTCCTGCCGCGCGTGCGGGTGCCGGCCGGGGTGGGCACGTACGGGGGATTGCACACGATGACGTCGAACGGCCCCGCGACCGCGGCGCACGCCGCCGGATCGGTGGCGTCGGCGCGGAGCGCGGTGACGGCGCCGCGCAGCCCCCGCGCGTTCCAGCGCGCCGACCACACCGCGCGACGCGAACAGTCCACCGCCGTCACCCGGCCCGCACCGGCCCGCGCCGCCGCCACCGCCACCGCGCCGGTCCCGGTGCACACGTCGAGCACCGCCGTGCCGGGCCCCAGCCGCACCGACGCGAGCGCCTCGATGAGCAGCTCGGTGTCGGCCTGCGGCCGGTACACGCCCGGCAGCCGGAGCAGGCGGCCCGCGCCGCCGCGCCGCCGCGTCGAAGGTTCCCGTCCACCGCGCATGTGCACCCCGTCCGTCCGATGACTCCGCCGCTGGGCGGCGCTCCGACCGCGGATACCCCCCTCGTGCCGTTCCAAACCGCCGACCCGCACGGCGTCGTTTGCGCGGGCCCCGCCGGGGGTATCACCGGTGCAGCCCCGCGGCGCCGCCGTGGGCAGCCGAAGGCGACGGGAGCGGTGATGGACGTAGACGGCGGGCAGTGCGCCCGGGGGGCCGACGCGCAGTGCGCCGGGGCGACCGACGCGCAGTACACCTGGGCGCCGACCGGCGCGCGGGACGCCGCGGACGGGCGGCGGCCGCGCCGCGTCCGGGTGGTGCGGGGCGGCCCCATGCTGGTCGAGGGGCCGGTGGAGGTGACCACCGACGACGGCTCCGTGGTGCGTTCCGACCGCTTCATGGTGGCGCTGTGCCTGTGCCACCGCAGCGGCGACTATCCGCTGTGCGACACCTCGCATCGCCGCCGCGAACGGGCCCGCGGCGGCGCCAGGAGGCCGTCGGGCAGCGACGGCTGATCCGCGTCCCAGCGGCCCAGCACGTGCGCGGTGAGGTCGTCCTCGACGGCCCCGGCCGCGGCGATGCCGAACGCCACCGAGCCGGCCAGCTCCGGGGCGCCCGCCAGCAGGGGCGCCACGATGTCGTGGCGCACCACCTGCTCGTGCACGGCGTCCGCCTCCACGTGCTCGGTGTAGAAGTACACGCACGGCTCGGGCGCCTCCATGCGGCGCAGCGCCTCGACCAGCCGGCGCGCGGCGGGGCCCGTCGACGTCTCGGTGGCCGCGAAGTGGCCGGTGAGCGCCCCGCGCAGCGACCGGTGCAGGCCCAGCAGCGTGGGCAGGTTGGCCACCGCCAGCGCGGCCGCAGGCACGTCGTCCACGTACGCCAGGTAGCCGGCGTCCAGCCCCGCGGCCTCGAGCAGCGCCGCGTACAGGCCCGCGTGCACGTGGTCGCCGTGCCCGGCGCCGAACTCGTCGAAGGCCACCGCGGTGAGCGAGGCCTTCGCCTGCCCCTGCAGGCGCGGGATGCCCCACGCGTAGGCGTCGGACTCCTTGAGCTGCAGCACCGACCGGTGGATGAAGTACTCGCGCATCCGGTCCCAGGTGCCGCCGTCGCGCAGGCGCTGCGAGATGCCGTCCGCGTCGGCGGGTTCCGTCGCGGCCTCGTCGAGCAGCGCCATCGGGTCGTCCGCGGCGCCGCACCTGTCACGCAAGGCCGAAAGGAACGCGTGTTCGATTTCGGACCTCAGGCGCAGCAGCGCCGGATCCCATTCCCAGGCGTCGTCGACGTCGCGGAACCCGCGGTAGTGCAGCTCGTAGGCCGCGAGCAGGGCCAGTTGCGCGTCGGCGCCCAGCGGGTCGGCCGCGCCGGCGCGGGGGAGCGGGACGCCCCCCGGGGGCCGGCGGAGGGCGTCGATGACGGCCTCCGAGAGCGATCCGCGCGGGACCGGCAGGGCGGGCGCGAGCGGCGCGGCGGCGGCGCGTGCGGTCGGGGACTGGCTCGGCTGCATGGCGACCTCTCCGTTGGGCGTGCACGGGTGTGCCTGCCGCATACCCGCACGGCGGCCCGGCAAACCGTCCGGTCGGTCGTTCAATACAGCGGGAATTCGCCCGGGGACGCGTCGCGGAAGCCGGGCTCCGTCTCATCGAGCCAGCGTCCCGCGTCGCCCGGGTACTCGGCGGCGAGCTCGGCCCGGATGCGCGACTCGAGGCAGTCGACCACGCCGGCGAGCGGGTCGTCGGCGGCGGGCCGGGGCGCGCCCGGCACGTGGGAGCCGGCCGCGGGCCCGGCGGCGAACAGGGGGCGATCGAACATGGCGCAATCGTCGGTCTGCATTTCCATCCCTCTCGATTATCCAGTGATCACCGACACAAACGCGCCGCGCACCGGAATCCTTCCCACCCGTTTTTCGTCACAGTGACGTTTTATGCCGGTGTGACGGGACCCCGGGGAAGCGGCTCCGAGCGGCCGGCGGACCGCCCGCGGGGGCGTCATGCGACCCGTCGGCATCGTCGGCGTGGCCGGCGGGCCGGCGCCGGCGTGCACCCGGCGGCCCGGACGTTCGGCGGCCCGGCCGCCAGACTGCCGGCTGTCAGACTGCGGACCGTCAGGATGTGCGGCCATCAGGAAGCACAGCCGGCCGCCGCGACGCACACGGCGGAGTCGCATGCCGACGATCGCCGCACCGCGCGGAATCGCCGCACGGCGCAGATCGGCGCGTTCGGCGGCGCCGGAGCCCCTTCCGGCCCTCAGTATCCATATTGCCGATAATCTGCATTATGTCATTTTACTGTCATCCGCCTGCCCCCCGGGCGCCACCACCTCCTGTCGACGCCGGCCACCACCTCCTGTCGACGTCTGCCGGACGGCTCGCACCGGGCCTGCCCGCCGCAATCGCGCCGGACGGCCACGCATATGTCCGGCCGCAAGTAACGTCGGCCACGGATCACATCGGCACGATGCCCATTCCGCCGCCGTGGAACGCCACGCACAGCCTCGGGAGCACGCCGTGGGACGACTCCACCGCCTCGCCGCCGCGATGCTGACGCTTGTCGCCACCGCCGCATCCTGCGCCTACGCCCAAGCCGCACCGCCGACGCACCCCGGGTCCCCGCCCGCCATCGACGCACCGCCGCCCCGATGGATCGTCGTCTCAGGGTCGGTTCCGGGGATCGTCGACGCCGGGCTCCCCCAGTCGATTCTCGAGCACGCCGACAATCCGTCCACCCTCCTGATCGTGCAACACGTGTACACGAACAGCTACCTGCCCAACGGTACGAACATGTTCAATTTCAAGAGCGAAAGGGACCTCTCGCGCGCACTGCACTCCGGTGCGGTACCAGGCGAGATGCCGTGGCTCATGCTCGATATCGAGGCCTCGTCGCTGACGCCCGCGCATGAGCAACACGACCCGATCGGCGCCTTGCGCCGCGCCCTCGACACTGCGCACCGCTACGGCAAACGGGTGATCTTCACCCCCGGCGTCGATCTGATGAACGTGCTGGCCCCGGGCACGACCGGCCAGGCACGGTACGACGCGTTCATCGATCGCGTGGTGCGCCCCGGCGCCGCCCTCGCCGACGCGTTCGAGGTGCAGGCGCAGAGCACCGAAGCCACCGAGTACGCCAGCTCATTCGTCACCGAGGCCGTGCGCGCGGCATACGAGGTCAATCCGCCAGGGGCGCCCGTCCTCGCCGGCGTGAGCACCAACCCGAACGGCCGGATGGTCACCGCCGACGACATGGTCGAGGTCTACACCGCCGCGCAGGACGCGGGCGCCACCGGGTTCTGGCTCAATGTTCCGGGCGGCGGCGACACCTGCCCGGCCTGCGGAGAGCCGCAGTACGGGGTCGCCGTCGAATTCCTGGAGGCGATCTCCGCCCCGCCGGCGCCGGACGGCGGCTCCTCCTCGGGTTCCTCGGGTTCCTCGGGTTCCTCGGGTTCCTCG
>CAZDSL010000004.1:26314-29811 GCA_964507655.1 uncultured Mycobacteriaceae bacterium
GGACGGCGGCTCCTCCTCGGGTTCCTCGGGTTCCTCGGGTTCCTCGGGTTCCTCGAGTTCCTCGGGTTCCTCGGGCTCCGCCGGATCATCCGGATCGTCCGGTTCTCCCGGATCCTCGGCGTCCGCAGGCACACGCCCGGACGGATCATGAGGCCCGCGGGATTTCCCGTGTCGTCGGCTCACCTGATCACACGGCGCCCACCTCACGCGATAGGCTCGAGAATGTGACCGACATCCGGCCGGGAACCGCTGAGCAGTACGGAATCCTCATCCCCTACACCCAGGGCACGCACGACGCGCTCGTCGCCGCCCAGGCGGTCTCGCGCCCGTCCAGCCTGCAGGCGCCCCGCCCGTCCGAGCGGCACGCGGCGGTCGATGCCGCGCACCTCATGCTCGGCATCCTCGCCCAGACGACCGCCACCGGCACACGGGCGCTCACCGACCAGGGAATCGCGCTGGGGCGTGCCCGCATGCGGGTCGCCGCGCTGACGCTTCCGCCCCCGCCCGGGCTCACGGGACGATCACGCCGCCTGCCCGCGGTCGACGCAGTCCTAGCGGTGGCCCGCGCCGCGGCGACGCGGCACGGCGACGCGGCCGTCGGCACCGGGCACCTGCTCATCGCGCTGGAAGACGCGCTCGCACCCGAGCTCACGGCGCTGGGGCTCGACCTCGCCGCCGCCGAGCGGTTCGTGCTTGCGGCCTACGCCGATTCCCCTCCCCGGCCACGCGACACCGGCCGCGAATTCACCTGACCGAGCCGACACGGAATCCCGTTAGAGCGCACCGGGACCGGCCCCGTCCTATGGTTGTCAGTGTCCTGCCGACCACGGTCGTCCCGACCACCGAGGAGTGCGCCATGACAGACACCTCCGACTCCCCCGCCGCCCCGCGCCGGCGCCGCGTCGTGGTCATCGGATCGGGATTCGGCGGGCTGTTCAGCACGCAGGCGCTGCGGCGCGCCGATGTCGACGTCACGATGATCGCCAAGACCACCCACCACCTGTTTCAGCCGCTGCTATACCAGGTGGCCACCGGCATCCTCTCCGAGGGCGAGATCGCCCCCGCCACGCGCCTGGTACTGCGCAAGCAGAGCAACGCCACGGTGCTCCTCGGCGAGGTGCAGAGCATCGACCTCGCCGCCCGCACGGTGACGTCCGAGGCCATGAACATCACCACGGTCACCCCGTATGACAGCCTCATCGTCGCCGCCGGGGCGGGCCAGTCGTACTTCGGCAACGACCACTTCGCCGAGTACGCGCCGGGCATGAAGACCATCGACGACGCCCTCGAGCTGCGCGGCCGCATCCTCGGCGCCTTCGAGCAGGCCGAGATCTCCACCGATCCCCGCAAGCGCGAGCGGCTGATGACGTTCGTGGTCGTGGGTGCGGGGCCCACCGGTGTGGAGCTGGCGGGCCAGATCGCCGAGCTGGCGCACCGCACGCTCAAGGGCAGCTTCCGCAACATCGACTCCACCGACGCCCGCATCGTGCTGCTCGACGGCGCCGACACGGTCCTGCCGGTCTACGGCGGCAAGCTCAGCGCCAGCGCCGCCAAGCGCCTCACCTCCATGGGGGTGGAGATCCTCACCGGCGCCATGGTCACCGATGTCAGCCGCGCCGGCATCACGGTGAAGATGAAGGACGGCAGCGAGCAGCTGATCCTGTCGCAGTGCAAGGTGTGGTCGGCGGGCGTGCAGGCCAGTCCCCTCGGCCGCATCCTCGGGGAGCAGGCCGGCGTGGAGGTCGACCGTGCCGGGCGCGTGCCGGTGGAGGCCGACCTCTCCCTCGCCGGGCACCCCGACGTCTTCGTCATCGGCGACATGATGTCGCGCGACGGGCTCCCCGGCCTCGCCCAGGTCGCCATGCAGGGCGGCACCTACGTCGCCAAGAACCTCGCCGCCGAGGCCAAGGGCCGCGCACGGTCCGAGCGCAAGCCGTTCAAGTACTTCGACAAAGGCAGCATGGCGACGATCTCGCGCTTCAGCGCCGTGGCCAAGGTCGGCAGGCTCGAGCTCACCGGCTTCCTGGCCTGGCTGATCTGGCTGGTCATCCACTTGATGTACCTGGTCGGCTTCAAGAGCCGGCTCACCACCGTCCTGTCGTGGACGGCCGCGTTCTTCAGCCGGGGGCGCTCCCAGATGACGGTGACGGTGCAGCAGGTGCTGGCGCGGTCGGCCCTGGGCCAGCTGGGCAACGGCAAATACGCGGTACTCGACGTCGACGCCGCGCAGAAGCTCGCGATGGAGGCCGCCGAACACGCGCTCGAACTCGAGCGCGAGCGGTCGGCCGGGGGCCGCCACGAGACCGGGGCCCCGGGCGGGCGGGCCGCAGGCTGACCGCCGGGGCCGCAGGCTGACGACGGCGGGCCGGGGCGCAGCGCGCCCCGGCCCGTGCCCGCGTCGGGATCAGTTCCCGAGGCGGTGCGAATCCTCGATGTTCTGCAGCCGCACCTGGCCCTCGGCCGCCAGGCGGCCGTCCTCCGCGGTGATCGTCACGCGCCACAGCTGCTGCAGCCGGCCGCGGTGCTGCGGCTCGGCGACGGCGGTGAGCCGGCCCGAGCGCACCGCGCGCAGGAAGTTCGTGTTGTTGTTGACCCCCACGACGTTGCCGCGCTCGCCCAGCCACAGCGCTCCGCCCACGCTGGCCAGCGACTCGATCACCGCGCAGTACACGCCGCCATGCACGATCCCGTACGGCTGGTGCAGCTCGGGGCGCACATCCCACTCGGCGTGCACGCGGTCGCCGGAGGCCTCCACATACTGCAGGCCGATCACCTTGTCGAAGCCCGTCGAGGCCAGCGCCTCGAGCTCGTCGGGCGCCGGCACGCGTCCCGGTCCCCCTGCGGCAGCCCCGCCCTGCGCTCCAGTGTCCTGTGCCACGCGACCTCCCTGTGCTGCGCGAACCGCGCCCCGGGGCGCCCGCCCCGGACGGCCGATGACGTGCACCGGCGATGCCGTCATCGTCGCACACGGCGCGGCGCCCGCCTCCGCCGCGTGTTCGCCCTCGGCGTACGACCAGAGGTAGTACCACACGACGTCGGATGGGCGTCTAGAATGAAGGCGTGGCAGGTCTTGGAGAGCTCGAGAAGGCAGTGATGGAACACCTCTGGGCTGCGCAGGAGCCGCAGACGGTGCGCCAGGTGCACGCCGATCTCTCCGCGCGCCGCGATCTCGCGTACACCACGGTCATGACCGTCCTGCAGCGCCTCGCCAAGAAGGGCCTCGTCACCCAGCAGCGCGACGACCGCGCGCACCGCTACGCCCCCGTGCACTCGCGCGACGAGCTGGTCGCCGGCCTCATGGTCGACGCGCTGTCCAGCGGCACCGAGACGGGCGAGCGGGTCGGCGCCCTCGTGCACTTCGTGCAGCAGGTGACGCCCGACGAGGCCGACGCCCTCCGCCGCGCGCTGGACGCGCTCGAGTCCGGCCAGTCCGGCACCGGCCCCCGCCCTTGAGCGTGCCCCCCGTGTGAGGCACTATGAGTCCCGTGTCTGCTCTG
>CAZDSL010000005.1:0-7499 GCA_964507655.1 uncultured Mycobacteriaceae bacterium
CGCAGCCGCCCACCACCTGCTCGACCAGTTCGGGATCGATGCCGGCGCGCGCGATCAGGCCTTTCTGCGCCTGGCCCAGCAGCTCGGCGGGGTGCAGGCCGGAAAGCCACCCCCCGCGCTTGCCGATGGGGGTGCGTCCGGCCTCCACGATCACGGGAACGCCCACGGGATGTCCTTTCGTCTCCGGTGTCCGGGCGGCGCGCTCACGCGAACGCGCTGCGCACCACCTTGCCCGTCGCGTTGCGCGGCAGGGGTTCGTCGGTCAGTGTCCACTGCGAGGGGATCTTGTACCCCGCCACGAGGCCCGCCAGGTGGGACCGCAGCAGGTCCGCGGTGGCCTCGGCGCCGGGCCGGACCACGACGACGGCCGCCACCTCCTGCCCGTACTCGGCGCTGGGCCGGCCGAACACGATCGACTCGGCGACGGCGGGGTGGGTGTCGAGGGCGTCCTCGACCTCCACCGGGTAGATGTTCTCGCCGCCGCGGATGATGAGGTCGGTGCGCCGCGAGCTGATCTCGAGCTCGCCGCCCCGCAGCACCCCGATGTCGCCGGTGTGCAGCCAGCCGCCGTCGTCGATGGTCTTGGCCGTGGCCTCGTCGTTGTCCCAGTAGCCGAGCATCACCATCGCCCCGCGCACGCACACCTCGCCCTCGACCCCGTCGGGGACGGGAGCGCCGGACTCGTCGCACACGCGCACCTGCGTGTTCACGGCCGCGCTGCCCACCGAGCGGGGGTTGTCGCGCAGCTGCGCCGGCGTGGCGATGGTGGCGGCCGTGGAGCACTCCGTCTGCCCGTAGGTGGCCACCATCGACGCCGTCGCCTGCGGCAGCAGCTCGCGCAGCGCCGCGCGCATGGCGGGCGGGGTGGGGGCGGCGCCCAGGGAGAACGAGCGCAGGCAGGACAGGTCGTGCCCGCCGCTGTTGGCGTCGTCGAGCACGCGGTGCGCCATCGTCGGCACCCCGGTCCAGTGCGTGACCCCCTCGCGCGCGATGAGCGCGAGGGTGGCGTCGGCGTCGAACCTGCCGGTGGCGATCACCGCCGTCTCGCCGTTGTCGAGCCGCGGCACCGCGATGTTGTGCAGCGCCGCGATGTGGAACAGCGGGCCCGTCATCAGGTACCGGCGCTCGTACTGCGGGGCCCCGGCGGCCGCCGCCACGGCATCGTTGTACCGGTAGAAATCGCGCGCGGCGATCATGTTGCGGTGCGAGTGCACCGCGCCCTTGGGCCGCCCCGTGGTGCCGGAGGTGTAGATGATCACCGCCGGCGCGTCCTCGTCCAGGCGCACCGACGGGCAGGCGAGGCCGGCCGGGGCGGTGCGGGCCGGGGCGGTGACGTCGGATTCGATCCTCAGCACCGGCACGCCCGCGGCCGGCTCCTGCGCGGCGGCCTGGTCGAGGCGCTCGCGCCGGCGGGCGTCCGCGACGATCAGCGCCGGCCGCACGTGCGCGCAGGCGTAGGCGATCTCGCCGGCGGCCCAGTGCGAGTTCATGGCCACGGCGATGCCGCCGATCGCCGCCGTCGCCCAGAACGTCACGATCCATTCGATGCCGTTCGCGGCGAGGATCGCGACCCTGTCGCCGGGCCGCACGCCGTGCGTGTCGCGCAGCTCGGCGGCCAGCGCCGCCACCAGCCGGTAGTGCTCCTCGAAGGTCACGCGCCGCCCGTCGCACACCAGGTAGGTGCGCTCGCCGTACCCGCGGGAACGCTCGAGCAGGTCGATCAGCGACCGGTCGCGGTCGGCGAACACGGGCAGCCGCACGCCGCGCACGTCCTCCTCGCGGATCGGCGGGACGGCGCCGGCGGTGCGCTGTGCGGAATCCTCGGTCACGGTCATGCCTTCCACGCCTTGCCGAGCAGCACCATCGAGTTGGACGTGCCCACCACCCCGTGCACGTTCTTCTGCCACGGGATGTACTCGGCGTAGTACCCGGCGACGATGAACGGGACGTCCTCGTTCATCTGCCGCTGGATGTCGGCCATGATCTGCAGCTTCTGGTCCTGATCGGTGGCCAGCTGGAACTTCTCGAGCAGGGCGTCCATGGCGGGGCTGGTGTACATCCCGTAGGTCTGCTTGCCGGCGCTGTCCATGGTGTCGAACATCTTGGGGTAGGGGTCGGGCTCGCGGTAGCTCATGCCCCAGGCGCCCAGGTCGTAGTCGCGGTCGGCGGCGATGGTGCGGATCTGGTCGCCGATGGTGGGCATGATCTTGGTCTCCACGTCGAAGCCCACGGCCTCGAGCTGCGCCTCCACCGCCATGGCCTGCTGCTGGCGGGCCTGGTCGGGGGCGTTGATGGTGACGAGGTGGGTGCTCACGCCGTCGGCCTTCGCCTCGGCGACGAGCGCGCGGGCCTGCTCCGGGTCGGGCGTGATCCCGCCGACGTCGGTGTGCCAGCGCGAGTACTCGGGGAACAGCGCGCTGTCGCCGTACTGCGCGTCGCCGTAGGCGCGCTGCGCGAGGACGCCGGGGTCGATCGCGAGCGCGATGGCCTTGCGGATGCGGGGGTCGGCGCCGGGGCGGCCGGGCGCGGCGTTGATGAGGTCGACGTTGGACGCGGCCGTCATGTTCACGTAGCCGGGCATGCCGCGGTCGAGCATCTCCTTGACGTCGTCGGGCTCGCGGACGAACGTCATGTCCACCCCGCCGTTGAAGAAGGTCTCCATCGACACCTGCATCGTCGGCATGTACGAGACCTTGATGGTGTCCAGGTGCGGCTTGCCGTCCCAGTAGCCGGGGTTCGCGGTGAGCGTCATCGAATCGCCCTGGCGCCACTCGGCCAGCGTGAACGGGCCGGCGCCGACGGGCGTGAAGCCGTCGCCCGGCGCCCCCGCCGACGGGGCGACGATCATGCCCGGGCCGGAGGTGAGCATGAAGGCGAACTCGGGCCACGTCTTGTTCAGCGTGTAGACCACGGTCGACGCGTCGGGCGTCTCGATGCCGGCGACGTTGGCCGACCACAGCCCCGACTCGGGGCCCTTCGCGGCGACGTAGCGCTCCTGGCTGGCCTTGACGGCCGCGGCGTCGAGCACGGTGCCGTCCGAGAACTTCACGCCGTCGCGCAGCGTCAGCGTCCAGGTGCGGTAGTCGTCCGAGTGCGTGAGCCCCTCGGCGAGCTGCGGCACGATCTCCTGCGAGTCGGTGTCGTAGCGCATGAGCGAGTCGTAGATGTTGACCAGCTCGACGCCGCCGGTGGTCACCGCGGCGATGGTCTTGGCCGGATCGAGCGAGGTGGGCTGCGAGTACGCGGCGAACTCCAGCGTGCCGCCCTCCACCGGGGTGCCGGCGTCGCCGTCGGCGTTGATCATGCCGTCGTGCAGGTCGCTGAAGCTCGACACGGCGGTGGAGCCCGAGGCGGTGTCGTCGCCGGAGCCGGCGCAGCCGGCGGTGATCAGCGCGGCGGCCGCGAGTACGGCCGCGAGACGCGTGGAGCGTCGCCTTGTCCGTATGTCCATGTGTTCCTCACTCGGTGTGCGGTCGTGCGCCCGCCGGTGCGGGCGCCGGGTCAGCGGACGGTGAGCTGTCCGCCGTCGATGTTCCAGGTCTGGCCGGTGATCCATCTGCCCTGTTCACCGGCCAGATAGGCCGCCGCCCAGGCGATGTCCTGCGGGTCGCCCGCGGTGCCGAGCGGCACCATCGCGGCGATGGTCCTCTGCCAGCCGGCGTCGTCGGCTCCGCCGAGCCGGCTCGTGGCGACGATGCCGGGGCACAGCGCGTTCACCCGGATGCCGTCGGCGGCCAGCTCGCGCGCCGCCGAGACCGTCAGCGACTGCACCGCCGCCTTCGAGGCCGCGTAGGCGGCGGCCCGGGGGCTGCCGAGCTTGCCGGCGAGCGAGGAGATGTTGACGATCGCGCCGCCGTCGCCCTGTTCGACCATGCGCTGCGTGAAGCGGCGGGTCATCAGGAAGGTTCCGCGCACGTTGGTGCGCATCACCTGGTCGAACACGTCCGGGTCGAGCTCGGTGAGCGGCACCCTGTCGGCGCCGCGGGGCGCCGCGGCGTTGTTGACGAGCACGTCCACCCGCCCGTGCCGGGCCAGCACCGTCTGGAGCAGCGCGTCCACCGCGGGCTCGTCGCCGACGTCGACGGCGCACGCGCTGGCCTGCCGGCCGAGGGCGCGCACCTCGTCGGCGACGGACTCCGCGCCCCGCCATCCGGCCGCGCGCTCGGCCTCGGTGCGCGGGGCCGCCCCGCCCGTGCTGCCGGTGACCACCACGTCGCAGCCGCCGCGCGCGAGCTCCAGCGCGATGGCGCGGCCGATGGACTGCATGCGGCCGGCGCCCGTGACCACCGCGACCGTGCCCGTGCCCATCACGCCTCCGTCCCTGCCGTGCGGCTGCCGCGCCCGCTCCCCGTCCAGCATCTTGAGCAAGCGATTGGTCGAGGATCAAGGTAACAGCTCCGGGCGGAAAGTGAAACACTTCACGCCGCCGTACGGGCGCGCGAGTCCGGCGCAACGGGACAAGCGGAAAAACAGGCGGTGCGCGGCGCGGTCAGCGGCCGGCGGGGGCCCCGGCGGCGCCGCCGGGCGCGGGCGCCGGCTCCGGCACGGCGTCGGTGCAGTAGCCCCGCAGGAACAGCTGCGACATCAGCGCCGCGAACTCCTCGAGCGTGTAGTTGCGGCGGTCGGGCCAGTGCATCGTCGACCAGAGGGTGTCGCGCACCGAGCGGTAGAACAGCTCGGGCGCGATGTCGGCGCGGAACAGGCCCTGCGCCACGCCCTGGTCGATGGCGGTGATCCAGTGCTGGCGCACCTGGCGCGAGCGGCTGTCGACGGTGTCGAGCAGCCCGTGGTCGCGCAGGTAGCCGCGGTCCTGCTGGTAGATGGCCGTCTCGTCGGGATACCGCTCGATGACTGCGAGGGTCTCGTGGATCAGCCCCTCGATCACCTCCAGCGGCGAGCCCGCCCGCTTCTCGACCTCGCCGAACCGCGCCTGGATGTCGGCCATGAACCCGCCCATGAGCTCGGCGACGATGGCGTCCTTGGACTTGAAGTAGTGGTAGAGGCTGCCGGAGAACACGCCGGCCGCCTCCCCGATCTCGCGCACGGTGGTCCGGGAGACGCCGCGGCTCGCGAACAAGCGGGCGGAGCTCTGCAGGATCTCCGCCTTGCGATCGCGGGTGGTGGCCATCGTGTCTCCGTTCCTCGGTCTTCGTCCCCCGCATCCGGTCCCGGAGCGGCAACAGAATTGAGCAAACGCTCGGTCAAAGCCGGTCGAGTCTACGTGGCGGGACGCCTTCCCCGTGCGATCCCGTCCGGTGCCGGACGGTGGTCCGGCCTGAACACGATAGTCCACCGCCGCCGCCGGGATGCCCGGATCCGCGGCCGGAGACCCCGGGCGCCCGCCGGGGCCGGAGATCGGCCGAGCGTGCTGAACCCAGCTATTGAGCAAGCGTTTGATCAAGGTTACGCTGGCGGCGCGTCCGGGTCCCCGGCGCATCGTCGGCACGGCACGGGAGAGGCGCACATGACCGTCCACGGAGTCCGCGGGCCGATCGCCCGGGCCGACCTGGGGCAGACCCTGATCCACGAGCACGTCACCACGGCCGACTGGTCGATGCGCCAGGCCTTCGGCACCCGCTTCTACGACCCCGAAGTGATCCTCGAGCGCGCCGTGGCGCAGTTCTCCCGGGCCCGCGACCGGGGCGTGCGCACCGTCGTCGACGGCACGCCGGTGAACATGGGGCGCGACATCGGCCTGCTGCGCGCGGTGGCCGAGCGCACGGGCGTGAACTTCATAGCCTCCAGCGGCTTCTACTACCAGGACGAGGTGTACCTCACCTGGCGCAGCGCCGACGAGATCCGCGCGCTGCTCGACGCCGAGTGCACGGACGGCATCGGCGGCTCGGGCGTGCGCCCCGGGATCATGAAGGCCGCGTGCGCCGACGCCGGCATCACCGACATCCTCGGCAAGGTCTTCCAGGCCGTCGGCGCCGTGGCCGCGGAGCACGACCTGCCGGTGTTCTGCCACCACCACCCGGCCGTCGGCAACGGCGACGCGATCCTCGACGTCTTCGAGGGGGCCGGGGTGCGCCCCGAGCGGATCATCCTCGGCCACAGCGGCGACTCCGGCGACCTCGACTACCTCGTGCGCATGCTCGAGCGCGGCTGTCACCTGGGCATGGACCGCTTCGGCTTCTGCGACGTCGGCCGCAACCTCCAGGAGCGGGTCTCGACGATCGTCGCGCTGTGCGAGCGCGGCTATGCGCACCGGCTGCTGCTCTCGCACGACCTGGCCGTGTACTTCGGGGTGTTCGGCGACTGGGAGGCGTTCCTCGCCCAGCCGGAGCCCGCGGTGGACTTCACCTTCATCCACGACACCGTGGTGCCGGCGCTGGAGGGCGCCGGGCTGGCCCCGGAGACCGTGCGCTCGATGCTCGTCGACAACACCGCCGCCGTCCTCACCGGCGAATGACCTGCTGCGCGGCCCCCGCCGGAATCCGGCCGGGGCGCGGAGCGGACAGGAGCAGACCATGACCCCCACCCCCGGCACCCCCACGCTGACCGACCTGCGCGGGCGCGTCGCCGTCGTCACCGGCGGCGCAAGCGGCATCGGCAAGGGCCTGTGCGAGGCGCTGCTCGAGGCGGGCGCGCGCGTGATCATGGCCGACGTGGAGCGCGGCGCCCTCGACCGCGCCGTCGCCGAACTCGGCCCGCGCGGCGACATCGTGGGGCGGCTCGTGGACGTGAGCGACTTCGCGTCGGTGCAGGCCCTGGCCGACTTCGTCTTCGACGAGTACGGCGCGTGCCACCTGCTGTGCAACAACGCGGGCGTGGCGGCGGGCATCGGCAGGATCTGGGACCAGGAGCCCAACGACTGGTACTGGTGCTTCGGTGTCAACACGTTCGGCGTGGCGCACGGCGTGCTCGCGTTCCTGCCGCGCATGCGCGCCTCCGGGGAGGCCGGCTGGATCGTCAACACGTCGTCGGCCGACGGCGGGCTGGCGCCGTCACCGGGGACCACCGTCTACTCCGCGAGCAAGGCCGCGATGACGTGCTTCACCGAGTCGCTGGCCGCGCAGCTCGCCGAGGACGACGCGCCGATCGGCGCCTCGGTGTTCTACCCGTCCGGCGGGCTGACCCGCACCAACATGTGGTCCTCGGAGCGCAACCGGCCGCCGGAGCTCGCCCGCCGCACGGAGCAGGCGCCCGGCCGGTTCGCCACCTTCGACGACTTCGCCGGCTGGCTCGAGTCGGAGGGCACCCCGCTGCGGCTCATGGACGCCGTGCAGCTGGGCCGGTTCGTGCTGGGCCAGGTCACGCAGGGCCGCTTCGTCATCGCGCACGAGACCGACCTGATGGGCGGACTGCTGCACGATCGCGCCGACGCGTTCGCGGCGGCGGAACTGCCGCCGAACAACGGCTTCGGGCTCAGCGCACGCCGGCAGAAGATGGACTGACGCGGGGATGCGGGGACGCCACCGGCCCGGGCCGGTGGCGCCCCCGCCGAAGCGTGGCCCGTCAGCCGGCGATGATGCCGCCGTCGGACACGAAGGCCCCGC
>CAZDSL010000005.1:7599-28726 GCA_964507655.1 uncultured Mycobacteriaceae bacterium
GCTCACACCGCGCCCGTGGTGTCGAGCGCGTTGATCGAGGTGGCCGCGTAGCTCTGACCGGCCGGCAGCCCGGCGATGTGCGCGGGGATGGCGGCGGCGAGCTCGTCCACGGAGAAGGCGCCGTCCGCGGCGGTGAACTTGTGCTCCACCGTGGGCGGGGCCATGAGCGCCACCATGTCGCCGTAGACGATGAAGACCTGGCCGCTCACCGTCTCGGCGGCCGGCGTCGCGAGGAACGCGGCCAGGGTGGCGACGCGGTCGGGCGAGAGCAGGTCGGGCCCGTCGCCGGCGGCGGCGAAGACGTCGGCCGTCATCTCGGTGCGGGCGCGCGGGCAGATGGCGTTGGCGGTGACCCCGTAGCGGGCCATCCCGCGGGCGGTCGAGAGCGTGAGGGCGACGATGCCGGCCTTCGCCGAGGCGTAGTTGGCCTGGCCCGCGCCGCCGAGCAGGAACGCCTCGGACGCGGTGTTGACGACGCGGCCGTAGACCTTCTCACCGCGCTCCTTCGACAGGGCGCGCCAGTGGATGGACGCGGCGCGGGTGAGGCCCGCGTGGCCCTTGAGGTGCACGGCGATGACGTCGTCCCACTGCTTCTCGGTCATGTTGAACAGCATCGCGTCGCGCGTGATGCCGGCGTTGTTGACGACGACGCCCAGGTCGCCGAACTCGCCGACGGCGGTCTGCACGAGGCGTTCGGCGACGGACCAGTCGCTGATGTCGCCGGTCACCGCGACGGCGTTCCCTCCGGCGGAGTGGATCTCTGCGGCCACCTCCGCGGCGCCGGGACCGAGGTCGTTCACGACCACGGATGCGCCGCGGGCGGCGAGGGCGAGCGCCTCGGCCCGCCCCAGCCCGGCGCCCGCGCCGGTGACGATCGCGCCTCGGCCCGAAAGATCGGTCTCCTGCATTCCTGCCTGCCCCTCATCGGATTGGTGGTGGACGCGCTCCGGCCCGCAGCGGCGCGGACCGCGGGGTGCGCGGGGCCGCGCGTCGGGCCGGCGGGTCTTGCGCCCCGGCCGCGCGTCGTCCATTCTAAATCAAGCGCTTGCTCAAGTCAGCATCGCAGTATCCGCAACGTCGCGACGACGGGGGCCCTGCCCGCCTCGAGGCCGCTCGCCGGCGGCGCTCCGCCAGGGCGGGCGCCGCGTCGCAGTCAGGAGTGCACGGCATGACATCTGTGGAACGGAAACCCGCGCTGGCGCTGGTGACCGGGGCGAGCCGGGGCATCGGCCGGGCGATCGCGCGGCGGCTCGCCGCCGAGGGTGTGGCGGTGGCGGCGGTCTCGCGCACGCTGCGGCCCGGGTCGGGCGGGCTCGCCGGCTCGCTGGAGGAGACGGTGCAGCAGATCCGGTCGGCGGGCGGCACCGCCGAGGCGTTCGCCGTGGACCTCGGCGCCCCCGATCTGGACCGGCGGGCCCTCGTCGCGCGCATCGAGGAGGCGTTCGGCCGCCGCGTCGACGCGCTGGTGAACAACGTGGCGGCGGCGCGCCGCTACGACGTGCTCTTCGCCGACATGCGCCGCGAGTGGTTCCAGGACTCGGTGGAGACCAACCTCTGGAACACCTGGGATCTGATGAACGCCGTCATCCCCGGCATGCGCGAGCGCGGCGCCGGGTGGGTCGTCAACATCTCCTCGCGGCAGGCGGGCCCGCGCGTGGGGCCGCCGTTCGCGTTCCACCCCCTGGCCGGGTCCGTGCTCTACGGCGGCACCAAGGCGATGCTCGACCGCATGAGCACCGGCGCCGCGATGGAGTTGTACGACGACGGCATCGCCGTGAACTCGCTCGCGCCCAACCGGGGCGTCGCCACCGAGCACGCGGCCGGCGCGGTCCCCGGGTGGCCGTCCGAGCCGGAGGAGACCATGGCCGAGGCGGCGGCGCTGCTGTGCACCGCGGACCCGCGCGAGGTCACCGGCCGCGTCGCCTACAGCCTCCCGCTGCTCAAGGAGTTCGGCCGGCCGGTGCGGACGCTGGACGGCGCGGGCCTGCTCGAGGGCTGGCAGCCCGGCGACCTCGATCCCGCGTCCTTCCTGCCGCACTACCTCACCTTCGCCCCGCCCGGTGCGGTCCCCGCCGGCCTGCGGCCCCCGTCGGCGGCGCCGCACCGGGGCTAGGGCCGCCGGCCGCGGGCGGAACGGGGCATTCCCCTCGGGCGATGCCGCTGCTATGGTGTTTATCAAGCGCTTGCTCAACTCCAACCGATGCGAACCCCCAGAGCGGAGGAACGGGTGAACGATCTGGAAGAACGGCTCCAGCAGTACGTGGGGGCCGAGGCCGAGCCGCCGCGCGTCGCCCGGTACGACGTGAACGAGGCGATGATCCTCAACTGGGTCGAGGCGCACGACGATCGCAACCCCGTCTACGTGGACAGGGATGCGGCGCGCGCCACCGGGCGCCCGGACGTGATCTGCCCGCCCGCGATGATCTCGACCTGGGTGATGTCCGGCTACCGCCGCTACCGCGAGGTGCAGCGCCTGCGCGACGAGGGCGCCGTGGAGGACTTCGCCTACTCGCGCCTGCTCGCCGAGCTCGACAAGGACGGCTACACCTCCGTGGTGGCGACGAACGTCGAGCAGGACTACCACGCGGAGCTGCACCCCGGCGACCACGTCACCTGCCACTTCACCATCGAGTCGCTCTCGCCGGTGAAGAAGACGGGGCTGGGCGAGGGGCGCTTCATCACGCTGCTCAAGAGATATGTGAACCAGGACGGCGAACTGCTGGTGGAGGAACGCTTCCGGCTGCTGCGGTTCGCCCCGCAGACCAAGGAGGCGACCGCATGAGCGGGGACACCACGCCGGCCGCCGCGCCGCCCGTGCAGAACACCGGCGTGCCGCGGCTGACGGTGACGCAGGACAACGAGTTCTTCTTCGCCGCCGCGCGCGAGGGGCGCCTGGAGATCCAGCGCTGCGCCGACTGCGAGACGCTGCGGCACCCGCCCTCGCCGTCGTGCCCGCGCTGCCGCTCGTTCTCGTGGGACACGGTCACGGCCGGCGGCCGCTGCACGCTGCACAGCTACACCGTGCTGCACCACCCCAAGGACCCGGCCTTCGACTACCCGCTCGCGGTGGGCCTGGTCGACCTCGAGGAGGGCACGCGGCTGGTCGCCGACATCGCCGGCATCGACCACGACGAGCTCGAGTTCGGCATGGAGCTCGAGATCGGCTTCGCCGAGCACGCCCACGGCGAGATCCTGCCGCAGCTGCACCGCCCCGGCACCGGGCGTTCCGGGACGGAGGCCGGCCGATGAGCTTCCCCGCATGCGCGGTGGGCGACACCCTCCCCGCGCTGGACATCCCCCTCGACCGCACGCTAATCGTGGCCACGGCCATCTCCTCGCAGGACTTCGAGGATGTGCACCACGATCCGGGCAAGGCGCAGGACCGCGGCACCCCCGACATCTTCATGTCGATCAACACCACCAACGGGCTGCTCGACCGCTACATCACCGACTGGTCGGGCCCCGCCTCGCGCATCACCCGCACCGCGCTGCGCCTGGGCGTCCCCAACTTCCCCGGCGACACGATGACGTTCACCGGCGAGGTGACGCAGGTCGAGGGCGATGCCGTCACCGTGAAGGTGGTGGGCGCCAACGCGCGCGGCGTGCACGTGAGCGCGCAGATCACCGTCGAGCCGACCGAAGGAGCGGGCGAATGAGCCGCGGACTGTCCGGCGCCGCCGCGATCGCGGGCATCGGCGCCACCGAATTCTCGAAGAACTCCGGCCGCAGCGAGTGGCAGCTGGCGTGCGAATGCGTGCTCGCCGCCCTCGACGACGCGCAGATCGGCATCGAGGAGGTCGACGGCGTCTCCCTGTTCACCATGGAGAACAACCCGGAGATCGCCGTCGCCCGCTCGCTCGGCATCCCGCAGCTGAAGTTCTTCAGCCGCATCCCGCACGGCGGCGGCGGGGCGTGCGCCCCGGTGCAGCAGGCGGCCCTGGCGGTGGCCGCCGGCGTGGCCGACGTGGTCGTGGTCTACCGGGCGATGAACGAGCGCTCCGGCCACCGCTTCGGCGCCGGCCCGCCCGCGTTCGCCTACAACCAGAACACCGACCAGGAATACCGCAACTGGATCAACCCGTACGGGCTGCTCACCCCCGCGCAGCAGGAGGCGTTCCTGGCGCAGCTGTACATGCACCGCTACGGCGCCACCAGCGCCGACTTCGGCGCCATCTCGGTGCTCTCGCGCAAGCACGCGGCGAACAACCCGGCGGCGTGGTTCTACGAGCGGCCCATCACCATCGAAGACCACCAGGCCTCGCGCATGATCGCCGACCCGATCCGGCTGCTCGACTGCTGCCAGGAGTCCGACGGCGGCCAGGCGCTGGTGATCGTGTCGGCCGAGCGGGCGCGCGACCTGCCGCATCCCCCGGCCGTCATCTCGGCCGCCGCGCAGGGTGTGGGCCCGCAGCAGATCTCGATGAGCAGCTACTACCGCGACGACATCGACGACATGCCCGAGGTGCGCCTCGTCGCCGAGCAGCTGTGGAGCCAGGCCGGCCTCGGCCCCGGCGACATCGACGCCGCCATCCTCTACGACGCCTTCACGCCGATGGTGCTGCTGCAGCTGGAGCACTACGGCTTCTGCGGCACCGGCGAGGCGAAGGACTTCATCGCCGACGGCAACCTCGAGCTGGGCGGGCGCCTGCCGATCAACACCAACGGCGGCCAGCTCGGCGAGGGCTACATCCACGGCGTCAACGGCATCGCGGAGGGCGTGCGGCTGATCCGCGGCACCTCCGTCAACCAGCCCGCCAAGGACCTCGACAACGTCCTGGTCACCGGCGGATCCCCCGTGCCGCACAGCGCGCTCGTGCTCTCCGCCGACCGCTGACCGCACCCCACAGCACTTCCATAGTCACCATAAGGAGCAGGACATGACCGACCGCATCACCTATGCGCGCGCCACGCACGGCGAGGAGGAGATCCAGGCCGTCATCGACGTGCTGCGCAGCGGACACCAGGGGCTGCGCATCGGCAAGAACGTCGAGGCGATGGAGACGCGCGTGCCGGCGCTCAGCGGCAAGAAGTACGGCGTCATGTGCAACTCGGGCTCGTCGGCCCTCTACCTCGCGGTCGAACTGCTGAACCTGCCGAAGGGCAGCGAGATCATCACCTCGGCGCTGACGTTCTCCACCGACATCGCGCCGATCATCCGCGCCGGCCTGGTGCCGGTGTTCGTCGACGTCGAGCCGAACACCTTCAACGCCGACGCCTCGAAGATCGAGGCGATGATCTCGGACAAGACCCGCGCGATCCTGCTGCCGAACCTCGCCGGCAACTGCCCCGACTGGGACGCCATCCGCGAGATCGCCGACCGCCACGACCTCAAGATCATCGAGGACTCGTGCGACGCGCTGGGGCCGAAGCTCCGCGGGACCCCCACCGGCGCGCGCGCCGACATCTCGGTCACCAGCTTCTCGATGGCGCATATCATCACCTGCGCCGGCACCGGCGGCATGGTCATGGTCGACTCCGAGGCCGAGCGCGACAAGGCGCTGCTGCTGCGCCGCTGGGGCCGCCGCAGCGAGCCGAACCTGTTCGGCAGCACCAAGAACGTGGGCCGTGTGTTCCGCGAGAAGCTCGACGGCGTCGACTACGACAACGACTTCATCTTCGACGTCATCCCGTGGAACTTCGAGCCCTCCGAGCTGGGCGCCGCCTACGGCGTGGTGCAGCTGGGCAAGCTCGAGGCCAACTACACGCGCCGCAAGCAGACCCGCGCCGCCTACACCGCCGCCTACGGCGAGTTCCCCGAGTTCTTCTCCACCCCCGTCGAGCACGAGGGCCTCGACACCGCGTGGCTGTGCTACCCGGTGATGGTCAACAAGGACGCGCCGTTCACCCGCAGCGACCTGCAGGAGGCCCTGGAGGCCGACGGCATCGACACCCGCACCGTGTGGAGCGGCAACCTGCTGCGCCACCCGATGATGGCCGGCGTCGAGTACCGCCAGCCCGCCGAGGGCCTGCCCGAGACCGACGCGGTGTTCGAGCGCGGCATGACGCTGGGCATGAGCCACGGGCTCACCGACGACGAGGTGGCGCGCATCGGCGAGAGCATCCGCAACTTCGCGAAGAAGTTCCGCTGACATGGGCGCGCAGAACACGGGCCGCTTCGCGGGCCGGCGCGCGCTGGTCACCGGCGCGAGCCGCGGCATCGGCGCCGCGATCGCGCAGCGGCTCGCCGCCGAGGGGGCCGACGTCGCCATCACCGCGCGCACCCGGGAGCCCGGCGACCGGCTGCCCGGCAGCCTCGACGAGACGGCTGCGCGGATCGCCTCCCACGGGCGCACCGCGGCGGTGATCGTCGCCGACCTCACCGACCCGGACTCGCGCGCCGACGTGGTGGCGCAGGCGTCGGCGCAGCTCGGCGGGCCCATCGACATCCTCGTCAACAACGCGGCGGCCGCCATCTACCAGCCGCTGCTGGAGTACCCGCTCAAGCGGCGGCAGATCACCTTCGAGGCCAACGTGCACGCGCCGCTCGACCTCATGCAGGCCGCGGCGCCGGCGATGGTGCAGGCGGGCGAGGGCTGGATCGTCAACATCTCCAGCGCCACCGCCCGGCACGCCGACGGCCCGCCGTTCGACCTGGTCGAGCCCGGCACCGCGATGGCCGTGTACGGCGCGTCGAAGGCGGCGCTCGACAGGCTCACCCACGGGATGGGCGTGGAGCTTTACGGCACCGGCGTGCGGGTCAACACCGTCCAGCCGCGGGCGGCGGTGCTCTCCGAGGGCGCCCGCGCGCTGGTGGGCGAGACCATCCGCCCCGACCAGGTCGAGTCGATGGAGCAGATGGTCGAGGGCGTGCTCGCGGCGTGCGACTGCCCGCCCGAGGTGACCGCCCGCGTGTGCGTGAGCCTGGACCTGATCGACGAGTTCGGCGCCGAGGTGCGCGCGCTCGACGGCGGTCCGCTCGACGAGTCCACCGCGAAGGAGGAGAGCGCATGAGCGACCCCGTCATCGTCGACATGCTGCGCACGCCGTTCGGCAAGCGCGGCGGATGGGTCTCGGGCATCCACGCGGCCGCGCTGCTGGGCCTGGTCGAGCGCGGCGTGCTCGAGCGGGCGGGCGTCCCCGCCGACGCGGTGGACGAGGTGGTGGGCGGCTGCGTGACGCCGCTCGGCGAGCAGTACGGGCACATCACCCGCACCTCCTGGCTGCACGCGGGGCTCCCCCCTGAGACGGGCGCGACCACCATCGACGCCCAGTGCAGCACCGCGCAGCGCGCCGTGCAGCTGGTGGCCGGGCAGATCGCCCTGGGCGCCAGCGACGTGGGCGTGGCGTGCGGCGTGGAGCTGATGACCCGCGCGCCGCTCACCGCCAAGGCGGGCACCGGCCTGGGCACCCCGCGCCCGGCCGACTGGGCGGTGGAGTACCCCGACCAGTACACGGCCGCCGACCGTATCGCCGAGCACCGCGGGTTCACCCGCGCCGACCTCGACGCGTTCGGCCTGCGCTCGCAGCAGCGCGCCGCCGCGGCCTGGGAGGCGGGCCGGTTCGACCGCGAGGTGCTGCCGGTGACGGCGCCCGCGGGCGAGGAGGACGGCGAGCCGACGCTCGTCACCCGCGACCAGGGCCTGCGCGAGACGTCGATGGAGGCTCTGGCGCGGCTCAAGACCGTCAAGGAGGGCGGCCTGCACACCGCCGGCACCTCCTCGCAGGTGTCCGACGGCGCCTCGGCCGCGCTGCTCATGTCGGCGCAGCGTGCCGGCGAGCTGGGCCTGCGGCCGCGCGCGCGGATCCTCGCGCAGACGATCGTCGGCGGCGACCTCACCTACCTGCTCGACGGCCCCATCGCCGCCGGGCGCCGGGTGCTCGGGCGCCTCGGCATGACCGTCGACGACGTCGACCTGTTCGAGGTCAACGAGGCGTTCGCCTCCATTCCCATGTCGTTCGCGCGCGAGCTGGCCGTGCCGGACGACAGGCTCAACGTCAACGGCGGCGCGATCGCGCTCGGGCATCCCGCGGGCGCGACGGGCATCCGTCTGCTCGCCACCGTCGTCAACGAACTCGAGCGGCGGGACGCCTCGATCGCACTGGTGGCGATCTGCGCATCGGCGTCGACCACCGCCGTCATCATCGAGCGGCTCTAGGACCGGAAGGACACACGGCAGTGGCACTGGCATTGGACGACGACCACAAGGCGCTCGCGGAGGCCGTCGCGGCGTTCGCGTCGCGCGCGGACGGTCCCGCGCAGGCGCGCGCCGACTTCGCGCGGTGCGCCGCGGGCGGGCGGCCCGACGGGTGGGATGCGCTGCTCGCGCAGCGGCTGCACGCGATCCACATCCCCGAATCGTGCGGCGGCGACGAGGCGGGGCCGGTGGAGCTCGCGGTGGTCGTAGAGCAGCTCGGGCGCGGGCTCTACCCGGGCCCGTTCCTGCCCACCGTGCTGGCCTCGGCGGTGCTCGCGTTCGCGGCGCAGCCCTCGCCCGCAGCCGAGGCGCTGCTGCGTGCGCTCGCCGACGGCGCCACGGCCGCGGTGTGCGGGGGCGGGACGCTGCGGGCACGGGCCGTCGACGGCGGCTGGGAGCTCGACGGCGCGTCCGACCCGGCGCTGGGGTTGCCCGGTGCCGACATCGTGCTGGTGCGTGCCGACACCGGCGACGGGCCCGTGTGGCTGCGCGTCGCGCCGTCCGGCGAGGCCGCCGGGCAGGCAGTGACGATCGAGCAGGCCGCCGGGGTGGATCTGACCCGCTCCATCGGCACGCTCACGCTCGACGGGCATCGCGCGGCCGCCGCCGACGAGGTGCCGGGAGTCGACGAGGGCGACGCGGAGTGGGTGCGGGCGGTGCTGCTGTCGGCCGAGGCCTCGGGGCTGGCCGCGTGGTCGCTGGACACCGCCGTCGAGCACGTGCGCACCCGCGAGCAGTTCGGCCGGCCGGTCGGCTCCTTCCAGGCGGTGCAGCACAAGGCCGCGATGATGCTGGTGCGCTCGGAGATCGCGTGCGCGGCGGCGTGGGATGCGGCACGCGCCTGGGAGCAGGACGCCCGCCAGCGGGCCCTCACGGCCGCCCAGGCCGCCGTGGCGGGCCTCGCGGGCGCGGTCGACAACGCGCTCGAGTGCATCGCGCTGCTCGGCGGCCTCGGCTACACCTGGGAGCACGACGCGCACCTGTACCAGCGCCGCGCGCTGAGCATCGCGGCGCTGGCCGGGGCCACCGAGCGCTGGACCGAGCGGCTGGGCGAGCTGACCCTGACCGGGGCGGAGCGCGACTTCGGCTTCGTCGGGCCCGACGCGCTCCCCGGGCTGCGTGAGCGCGTGGGCGCGGTGCTCGACGCGACGCCGGGGCTGCCGCGGGTCGACCGCGACTCCGCCCGCTGGGGGTCCGTGCGCGGCGACGCGGCGCGCGACGCGCTGGCCGACGCCGGCCTGGTGGCCCCGCACTACCCCGAGCCCTACGGCCTGGGCGCCGGCCCGGAGGAGCAGGCGGTGATCGCGCAGGAATTCGCGTCCCGCGGGCTGGCCCAGCCGACGATGATCATCGGCGAATGGGTGCTGCCGACGCTGCTCGAGCACGGCAGCGAGGTGCAGAAGAAGCGATTCGTGGAGCCCTCGCTGCGCGGCGCGATCGTGTGGTGCCAGCTGTTCAGCGAGCCCGGCGCGGGCTCCGACCTGGCCGGGCTGTCGACGGCGGCGCGCCGGACCGAGGGCGGCTGGCTGCTGCGCGGCCAGAAGGTGTGGAACTCCTACGCGCACGTGGCCGACTGGGGCGTGTGCCTGGCCCGCACCGACGCGTCCGTCCCCAAGCACCAGGGCCTGTCGTACTTCCTGGTGGACATGCACGCCCCCGGCGTCGAGGTGCGGCCGCTGCGCCAGGCCACCGGGCGCGCCGAGTTCAACGAGGTCTTCCTCGACGACGTGTTCATCCCCGACGACCAGCTGGTGGGCGATCCGGGCGACGGCTGGCGGCTGGCCGCCACCACGCTGTCGAACGAGCGGCTGCGCATGGGCGGGGCGCTGGGGCACGGGTCCAGCCGGCGCATCCGGGCGATCATCGAGGCCGGCGAGCAGGACTGCGACCGCGCCATCGCGGTGCGCACGCTGGGCCTCGGGGCGAGCCGGGAGCTGGCGCTGGGCGCCATGAACCTGCGGGGCGTGCTCGCGCGCATCGCCGGCGCCGCGCCGGGCCCCGAGATCAGCGTGGCCAAGCTCTACAACGCCATCGCCCAGCGCGACGGCTCGCTCGACCTGATGCGTCTGCTGGGGCCGCGCGCCGCGATGCACGACCGCGACCCGCTCACCGCGCCCGACGACGCGCCCGACGACCACGCCACCGACCACCTGGGGCTGCCCGCGGTGCTGTTCGGCGGCGGAACCATCGAGATCCAGCTGGGCGTGATCGCCCGGCGTGTGCTGCGCCTGCCCCGCTGACCGGCGGCCTCCGCACCACGAACCTTCAAGGAGCGATACATGTACCCGGATCTGTCCGACGCGTCGAAGGCGCTGCGCACCGAGCTGCGCGAGTACTTCGCCGCGACGATCAACGACGAAGACCGCCGCGCGCTCATGGACCAGACCGAGGGCGGCCCCGTCTTCGACCGGATCCTGCAGAAGATGGGCGCCGACGGGTGGCTCGGCCTCGGTTTCCCGGCGGAGTTCGGCGGCCGGGGCGAGGATCCCGAAGCCCTCTACGTCTTCTACGACGAGGTGATCCGCGCGGGCGCCCCGCTGTCGCTGGTCACGCTCAACACGGTGGCCCCGGCGCTGATCCACCACGGCACCCAGGAGCAGAAGGACTTCTTCCTGCCGAAGATCCTCTCGGGCGAGCTGATCTTCGCCATCGGCTACACCGAGCCGGGGGCGGGCACCGACCTCGCGTCGCTGACCACCCGCGCCCGCATCGAGGGCGACGAGCTGGTGATCAACGGCAACAAGATCTTCACCTCCGCCGGCGTCTTCGCCGACTGGGTGTGGCTGGCCGTGCGCACCGACCCGGACGCGCCGCGGCACAAGGGCATCTCGGTGGTGCTGGTGCCCACATCGGCGCCCGGCTTCTCCGTCACCGAGATCCACACCGTGGGCGGGATCAGCACCTCGGCCACCTACTACGAGGACGTGCGCGTCCCGCTGAGCAACGTGGTGGGCACCCTCAACGAGGGCTGGAAGCTCATCACCAGCCAGCTCAACCACGAGCGGGTGGCGCTGGCCGCGCGCGGCGGCATCGCCAACGAGATGTTCTCCGAGGTGCTCGAGTGGGCGAAGGCCGAGCCCTTCGGCGACGGCGGCCACGTCTACGACCTGCCGTGGGTGCGCAGCACGCTCGCCGAGGTCTACGCGCTGCTCAGCGCAGTCGACCTGATGAACCTGCGTCTGGTCGCCGATGTCGCGGCCGGCACGCTCGGCGGCGGCGACTCGGCCGCCGCGAAGATCATGGGCACCGAGGGGGTCGTGACGGCCTACGGCAAGCTCCAAGAGGTCCTCGGGGCCAAGGGCGTGCTGCGCCCCGGCAGCGTCGGCGCCGCGCTGGAGGGCCGCGTCGAGGCGCTCGGCCGCCGCGCGCAGAACAACACCTTCGGCGGCGGCACCAACGAGGTCATGCGCGAGATCGTCGCGTCGAAGACCCTCGGCATGACCCAGGCCGCCCGGCGCCGCCCCGACCCCGCCACGACCTCGAGCCATGCCGCCACGACCACGACGGGAGCGAAGTAACCATGCAGTTCGACTTCTCTGAAGACCACGCCTCCATCCGGGAGCTGGCGGATCAGATCTTCTCCACCCGCACCGAGACCACCAAGCTGGCGGAGATCGAGCGCGCGGGCGGCTTCGACTCCGAGCTGTGGTCCTCGCTGTCCGGTGCCGACCTGCTCACCATCGCGGTGCCCGAGTCGGCGGGCGGTGCCGGGATGGGCATGCTCGGCCTCGTCGCGCTGCTCGAGCAGCAGGGCCGCCGCGTGGCCGCAGTGCCGCTGTGGTCGGTGGTCGCCACCGCCGCTCTGCCGATCGCCGAGTTCGGCAGCGACGCCCAGAAGGATGCCTGGATGCCGGGCCTGCTCGACGGCTCGCAGCTGGTCACCGGTGCGTTCGATGTGGCCGGGGGCGCCGGCATTCCGGTGCGCGCCGAGGCGGCGGGCGACGGCTGGTCGCTCACCGGCGAGATTCCGGCGGTGCCGGCGGCGCAGCAGGCCGCGGCGTTCCTCACCCCGGTCCGGCTGCCCGACGGCGGCGTCGGTGTCGTGATCGTGCGCACGGACGCCGACGGCGTCGCGCTGACCCCCGTCGACGTCACCGACCACCAGAGCCACGCCGCGGTGTCGCTCACCGGTGCCGCCGTGGCCGCGGCGGACGTGCTCCCCGGCGACGGCGCGCAGATCCTCGCCTGGACGCTGCGCCGCGCCCGCGTGGCGCTCGCCGCGCTGTCGATCGGCGTGTGCGCCGAGGCGCTGGCGATGACGGCGAAGTACGTCTCCGAGCGCGTCCAGTTCGGCCGACCGCTCTCGACCAACCAGGCGGTGTCGGTGCGTGCGGCCGACACGCACCTCGACGCCGAGAGCATCCGGCTCACCACGCTGCGCGCGGCCTGGCTGCTCGACGAGGGCCGCGAGGACGAGGCCGAGGCAGCGTCGCTGGTGGCCAAGTGGTGGGCCTCGCGCGGCGGGCTGCGCGCGGTGCACGCCACCCAGCACCTGCACGGCGGCATCGGCGCGGACGTCGACTTCCCCATCCACCGCTACTTCATCTGGGGCCGGCAGATCGCCTTCACGCTGGGCAGCGCCGCGGCCGTGGCCGCCGAGCTGGGCGATGCGCTCGAGGCCGGGGCCGCGATCGGGTCGCCCGCCTGACGCCCCGGAGAGGACGGACCGCATGGCGCGCACCGAGGCCGGCCGGACGCCGGTGACGATGATCGAGCGGGTGACGCTGATTCTCGAGGCGTTCCACTCGCCGGGCGAGTTCCTCACGCTCGCCGCCGTCGCCCGGCGCGCCGGGCTGCCCTACTCGAGCACCCACCGCATCCTCGACCAGCTCATCCGGCTGGAGTGGGTGACGCTCACGCCCGTGGGCTACGGCCTGGGGCGGCGGGGCCTGCGGTTCCGCGGCGAGCCGGCCGGGCACGTGGGGCTGCGCTCCACCGCGGGCCCGCACCTGCACGCGCTGCATCGGCGCACCGGCCTGGCGGTGTACCTCACCGTGCTCGACTCGTACGACGAGCTGGTGCTCGACGGCATCGGCGCGTGCAACGGCGGGCGACCGTCGCACCGGGTCGGCGCGCGCCGCCGGCCCGCACGCACCGTGGGCGGCCACGCGATGCTCTCCACGATGCCGCCGGAGCAGGTCGACACGGTGGTGGGCGCGCACGCCCAGGCGAACGGTCTCGCGGTGCGGGGGCGGCCGCGCGCGGCCGTGGCGTCGGCGCCGCTGGCGGCGCTGCACGGCGAGCTGGACAGGATCCGGCGCCGCGGCGGCCTGGCCGTGGCGCGGGCGGGCGCCGGCCGCCGGGGCGGCACGCGGGCCGGGGGCCTGTCGGCGCTCGCCGCCCCCGTCGCCGTGCCCGGCGGGGCCACGGCGGCGGTGTGCCTGTACTCGCGCGGCCCGCACCCGGTGCGTGAGTGGTCGGTGCCGCTGGTGGTGCAGGCGGCGAAGCGCATCGGGGCCGAGCTGCGCCTCGGCGCCGAACCGGTGGGCGGGTAGCGGCGGGGGCGGAGTCCCGGGCAGTGCGGGGTCAGCTTCCCTGGCAGCGCGGCGTCAGCGCCCCTCGCGCGGCACGTGCAGCGCGGTGACGCTGCCGCGCCCGCGCAGCGTCGTCGCGCCGGCGGCCCGCCACCGTGTGCGTTCCGCCGGGTCGGCGGCGTCGACGGCCACGCCCGACGCCGCGGTGTGCGGATCGAGCCGCTTCGACTCCTCGCACAGCCGCGCCGCCTCGTTCACCGCGTCGCCGATCACCGTGTACTCGTAGCGCCGGCGCGCGCCGATGTTGCCGGCCACGGCCGTCCCGTACGACACGCCGATGCCGGCGGGCGCCTCCGGCACCTCGGCGGCGAGCCTGTCGCCGATGGCGCGCGCGGCCCGCAGTGCCGCGGTGCACGGATCGGCCACGGGGGCGGGGGCGCCGAAGACGGCCAGCGCGGCGTCGCCCTCGAACTTGTTGATCAGGCCGCCGCGGGCGTCCACCTCGTCGACGACGACCGCGAAGAACCGGTTGAGCAGCGTCACCACGTCGGCCGGCGGGCGCTGCGCCGCGAGCGCCGTCGAGCCGATGATGTCGACGAACAGCACGGCCACGTCCACCTCGGCGCCGGCGGAGTCGAAATCGCCGGACAGCGCGAACTCGGCCACCTCGTGCCCGACGTGGCGGCCGAACACCTCGCGGATGCGCTCGCGATCCCGCAGGCCGCGGGCCATGTCGTTGAAGCCGCGCTGCAGTTCGCCCAGCTCGGTGCCGTCGAACACCACCGT
Organism: uncultured Mycobacteriaceae bacterium; assembly: GCA_964507655.1. Lineage (GTDB taxonomy): Bacteria > Actinomycetota > Actinomycetes > Mycobacteriales > Mycobacteriaceae > Tomitella. Next base: position 21,995 of record CAZDSL010000005.1, read on the forward strand.
CTCGGCGCGCAGGTTCCCGCGGCCGAGCTCCGCCATGGCGGAGCGGACGGAGCGGATCGGCGCCACCGTCGACGCGCACATCAGCAGCGTCAGCAGCAGGCCCACCGCCAGCGTCACCCCGCCCAGCGCGAACACCGGGATGGCCAGGTCCATCACGGTGCGCTCGCCCACCGTCACGCAGGTGATGCCCACGATGATGAGGCCCAGCACCGGGATCCCGGTGCCCATCACCCACGCCGCCACCATGCGGGTGGTCACGCCCGTGCGGCGCACCCGGGCGGGCGGCGCAGTCGCGAGGGCCTGCGCGGCGGCGGGACGCAGCGCGAACTCGCTGAACAGGTAGCACGCCGCGCAGGTGACCGTGCCGGAGAACAGCAGCGTGAACGCGATCGGCGCGATGTAGCGGACGTCGTGCACCGCGTACGCCGTGGTGATGACCGCGGCGCTGAGATACCACAGCAGCGCCTGCTGGGCGGTGATGCGGAACGGCAGCGACAGCGCCACGCGCAGGTCGTGGGCGGTGGCGGGGCGGTCGTGGATCGACCAGCGCAGCCGCCGCAGCGCGCTGCGGGTGATCCACACCAGCCCGGTGAAGAAGGCCGCGAGCGTCACCAGCGGCACGAGGATGAAATCGACGGGCCACAGCTCGTGCGCGAACACCGACGGGCCCGGCACCACCGCGACGACCAGCACCACCGCGACGACGGCGCCGACGAGGTTGCAGGTGAGCAGGATGACGGTGAGCAGGCTCTGGATGCGCACCCGCCGGCGGGCGGCCGACTCGGTGCCCGGCCCGAGCAGGCGCGACCCCAGCGGCGGCGGTCTCCTCATCATCCCTGCCCCCGTTCCCCCGCCCCGGGCTAGTCGCCGGAGCCGGTGTCGTCCGACCCGGTGGCCGACATGGTCTTGGCCGAGCCGTCGGCGCTGCCGCTGTCGGGGCCGAACGAGCCCGAGGCGCTGCCGGTGCCGCCGCGCACCGCTTCGGCGGACCCGTCGGCCGAGCCGACGGCCGTGCCGAGGCTGCCCGACGACCCGGTGGTGGCGCTGCCGATCGACGACAGGCTACCCGTGTCGTCGGCGATGAACCCGTGCGGCGCGCACGTCAGGCCGGCGAGCGCGATCGGCGTGGCCCGCTCGGCGTTGTTGCCGAGCGCCGCGGTGATGATGTCGAGCGTGCGCGGCGAGTAGCTCATGCTCACGTGGTCGGAGATGTCCTGCGGGCAGCCGTCCTGCAGGGTGATGTTCTGCACGAACGCGCCGGCCGGGTTGTCGGTGAGGAAGGTCCACTCGGCGGGGTTCGTGACCTCGTCGTACCGGGTGCCGACGGCTGTGTAGTTGACGCCCGGCATCGTCGCGCCGCCGTCGTTGAGCTGTTCGAGGAAGGGCGAGTCGAAGACCTGCTGGATGCCCGAGACGCCGACGGCGAGCTGGGCCACCTGCAGGGCGGGGATGCCGGCGTTGTTCAGGGCGCGGCCGAGCGTGCCGACGCCCAGCAGGCCCGTGCCGTTGTTGGTGGCGCCCAGGGTGACGGCGTTGAGCACCTTGTCGGCGCCGCCCTCGGCCTTGAGATACTGGCGGATCACGATGCCGCCCTGCGAGTGCCCGACCATGTCCACCTGCGCCGCGCCGGTCTCGGCGAGCACCGCGTCGGTGAACGCTGCCAGCTCCTTGGCCGAATCCTGCACGGGGCCCGTGGCGCGCGCCCCGGGGACGAGGGCGCCCAGGCCGCCCTGCTCCAGCAGGCCGGTGCGCCCGTAGTTCAGCGCGTACACGCAGTAGCCGGCGTCGCTGAGCTGCTCGGTGACGCCCGCCCAATTGTCGTAGGCGTTCTCCCACGTGCCGTGCACCAGGATCACCGGCCGGGGGTGCTCGGCGCCGGGCGTGCAGTCGACGTTGGCGCCGGGCGGGTTGGCGTCGGGATGCTGCAGCGAGTACATGAAGGCGTCCGGGAAGCCGGTCTGCACCGGTCCGTCCGCCCCCGTGGGCGCTCCTGCGGGCGCGGCGGCCGCCGGCGCCGCGAGCGCGACGGCGCCGAGCGCCGCGGTGGCGGCGAGCACGCCTGCGGTCGCGGTCCTGCGGCCGCGACGGGCCGTCGATGAATCCGAGTCACTGTGTCGCACAGCGATAACCCCCGTTCTCTGTGATCTGTATCGCGAGGAGAACGGTAACTTACTCGACAGTAGGTTGCAATGGTCGTGAGGCCCGGGGTCACCGGGATGAAGGAGCGGGCACGGCCGGCGCCGCGAGGCGCGGCGCCGGCCGTGTGCGGTCCGCGTCAGTGGGCCGTGAACGTGCCCCCACCGGCGGCGGAGCCGAAGCCGGCCGCCGAACCCGAGCCGCCGCACAGTGAACCGAGCGCACCCAGGGAGCTCGCGGCCGAGTCGAGCGAGCCGAGTGAACCTGTGCAGCCGGGTTCCTCAGGTTCCTGCGGTGTATGCGCGATCGCGAGGAAGAAATAGCGCCCCGCGGAAATCGCGGTGGCCTGTTGCCCGGCGAGTTCGAGCGGCGCGTCGGACGATTCCGGGGGCATCGCACCCCAGGGGTGGACTCTGCCGTCGGAGGTCAGCGCTATCGCGTTGTAGACGCCGGCGGAGATCGCAGTGACCCTCTGCCCGGACAGGTCGGCGGGCACGGCCAGGTGGGCAGGGAGCCTCTCGCCCCAGACGTGCACCGTGCCGTCGGCGGTCAGCGCCATCGAATGATAGAGCCCACCGGCGATTGCGGTGACCCTCTCGCTGTCGAGCTCGGAGGGCGGAGCGGTCTGGCCCCAGTTCTCCCCGCCCCAGACGTGCACCTTGCCGTCGGCGGTCAGTGCCATCGAATGGTAGGTGCCGGCGGCGATGGCCGTGACGGGCTCGTCGTTGAGCGCGGCGGGCACCTCGGTCTGGCCCCAACCGTCGTCGCCCCAGGCGTGGACTCTGCCGTCGGCGGTGAGCGCCAGCGAGTGGTAGCCGCCCGCGGCGATGGCCGTGACGGTCTTCGTCGCCAGGTCGGTGGGCACGGTGGACTCGCCATCGTAATCCCTGCCCCAGGCGTGGACCTCGCCGTCGGCGGTGAGCGCCAATGAGTGGCTGTTGCCCGCGGCGATGGCGGTGACGGTCTTGCCGTCGAGACCCGGGGGCACGGTGCTTGCACCATGGGTGTCCGAGCCCCATGCGTGGACCTTGCCGTCGGCGGTGAGCGCCAGCGAGTGTCCCCCTCCCGCGGCGACGGCGGTGACGGTCTGGTCGGCAAGATCGGCGGGCACGTTCGTCTGTCCCTCGTCGCTCTGCCCCCATGCGTAGATGGTGCCGCCGGGCTCGACGGGGACGCCCTCGGGTGCCGCGGCGGCGGGGGCGGTGAGAGCGACCGCGGCGAGCAGTGCTCCGGCGGAGGCGGCGGCGAGGCGACGGAGGTGCTGCCGGGTGCCCGGTTTTGCTTCGGGCGGCGGACTTCCCGGGCGATGGTGGCGGTGGACGAGGGTTTTCATGGTGTCGACCTCACAGTGCGGTGTTCCGCGTGGTGATGAGGGCTGCTGCGTGGTGTGCGGTGCCGGGTCCGAGCCCTCGTGAGGCGTGCCGGCATCGGTTGCAAGTGCAGCACACGAGCAGGGGCCGTGGATGAGAACGTGGCGAGGGAGACACGAGTGGTGCGGCCCGCTGTGCGATTCCCGGGCGTGTTGCCGGGTGTACCGCGTCGAGTGCCTGCAGAAGCCGCCGTTTCCGGCCGGTTTCCGGCGGCTTCTGCAGGCGGTCAGGCCCCGGATGAGCCCGCGCACACCGAGCCGAGCACGCCTTCAACGGAGCCCAGCGACCCGAGCGACCCCGGCAAGCCGAGGGAGCCGTCGGGGCAGCCGGGATCTTCAGGCTCCACCGGTTCCTCCGGCTCGTCCGGCCCGGATGGCGTGTGGGCGACGGCGAGCGAGAACCCTCCGCCCGCGGCCATCGCGGTCACCGTCTGCCCCTCCAGGCTTGAGGGAGGCTCGGTGGATACGCTGGGATCCGGGCCCCAGACGTGGATTACACCGTCGGCGGTCAGCGCCAGGGAATGGTAGGTGCCAGAGGCTATGGCGGTGACGATCCGGCCGTCCATCTCGTCGGGCACCTCTGCCTCCCCGGCGACATCCTCTCCCCACACATGGACCTTGCCGTCGTCGGTGAGCGCCATCGAGTGGAAAAGCCCCCCGGCGATGGCGATGACCCTCTGGTCGTCGAGTTCGGCGGGCGGCGCGGTCTGGCCCCAGTTCTCCCCGCCCCACACATGGACCATGCCGTCGGCGGTCAGAGCCATCGAGTGGTAGGTGCCGGCGGCGATGGCGGTGACGGTCTTCCCGTCGAGTTCGTCGGGCACCGCGGTCTGGCCGTCCCCGTCGGCGCCCCAGGCGTGGACCGTGCCGTCGGAGGTCAGCGCAAGCGAGTGGAGTTCGCCCGCAGCGATGGCGGTGACGGTCTGTCCGTCCAACTCGTCGGGCACCGCGGTCTGGCCGTCCCCGTCGGCGCCCCAGGCGTGGACCGTGCCGTCGGCGGTCAGCGCCATCGAGTGGTAACTGCCTGCGGCGATGGCGGTGACGGTCTGTCCGTCGAGGTCGTCGGGCACGTCGGTCTGGTTATGGCTGTCGGCGCCCCAGGCGTGGACGGTGCCGTCGGCGGTGAGTGCCAGCGAGTGCCAGCGCCCTGCGGCGACGGCGGTGACGGTCTGGTCCGCGAGGTCGGCGGGCACATTGGTCTCCCCGAACCTGTCATCTCCCCACGCATGGACGGTGCCACCGGGTCCGACGGGGACGCCGACGGAGGCCGCGGCGGCGGGCGCGGTGAGGGCGAGTGCGGCGAGGAGTGCGCCGGCGGACGCGGCGGCGATGCGGCGGCGGGGCCGTCTCGGCGTGGCGCCGGGCAGACGCTGGCCGCGGCGGCGGTGGACGAGGATCTTCATAGTGGTCGACCTCATTGTGCGGTGCTCCGCATGGTGATGAAGGTTGCTCTGGGATTCGCGATGCCGGGGCCGGACCCTCGTCAGGCGCGACGGCATCGGTGATAAGTGCAGCACGCGAGTCGGAGTCATGGGTGGAAACGTGGTGAGCGAGACTCAATTGGCGCGGCCCGCCCGCATGGCGATGCCCTCCCGTCCTGTACAGGACGGGAGGGCATCGCCATGCGGTTGTGCGGTCGCGGCTAGCTGCCCAGGTGCAGACCCCAACCTGCGGCCGAGCCCCAGCCGGCCACGGAACCGTTGCAGGTCGAGCCGAGGGATCCTGTTTCCGAGCCGCCGACAGAGCCTGCCGCGGAGCCGAGGGAGCCGAGAGAGCCGGTGCCGCCCGGTCCCCCGGGTTCTTCGGGGCAACCGGGTTCTTCCGGTTCGGACGGGGTGTGGGCGATCGCGACCGTGAAGCCGTTCCCGCTGGCGATGGCGGTGACGGTCTGGTCGCGGAGCGCATCGGGCAGGGGCGCCTGCTGGTCCACGTTCTTACCCCAGCCGTAGACCGTGCCGTTCGCAGTCTGCGCGAACGAGGTGTCGAAGCCGGCAGCGATACTGGTGACGGTCTGGCCTGCAAGACCTTCGGGCACGTCGGTCGCGCCGTCGGCGGGGATCCCCCACGCGACGACCTCGCCGTCGGAGGTGAGTGCGAGGGCGTGGGTCCACTTCGAGGCGATGGCGGTGGTCCTACCGTCAAGCTCGGCAGGCACTCTGTTCGCGCTGCCGATCTGCCCCCACGCGTATACCTTGCCGTCGTCAGTCAGCGCATACGACTCGTTGGATCCGGCGGCGATGGCGGTGACGTTGGCCTTGTCAACATCGTCCGGGACGGCCAGGTCGCCCTTGCTTCCGTCACCCCAGGTGTGGACTTTGCCGTCGGCGGTGAGCGCCAGCGAGTGATCGAGGCCGGCGGCGATGGCGGTGACGTTCGCGAGGCCGGACGGTACGTCGGTCTGCCCCTTGTTGATTCCTTCTGCCCCCCAGGCGTGGACTTTGCCGTCGGCGGTGAGCGCCATCGAGTAACTGTGGCCGGCGGAGACGGCGACGACGTTTGTGAGGTCGGATGGCACGTCGGTCTGACCGTAGGAGTTGTTCCCCCATGCGTGGACGGTGCCGTCGGCGGCCAGCGCAAGCACGTGCGTATTGCCCGCGGAGACGGCGGTGATCGTCATGTTCGCGATGTTCGGGGGCACGGTGGCCGCGCTACCCGACCCCCACGCGTAAACGGTGCCGCCGGGCTCGACGGGCACGCCGTCCGGTGCCGCGGCGGCGGGGGCGGTGAGGGCAAGGGCGGCGAGCAGGGCCCCGGCCGAGGCGGCGGCGAGTTGGCGCAGCGGCCGCCGCCGGCCCGGTGGCCTGCTACCGGGCGGGTGGTGGACAGGGTGGTGGGTGAGGAGCGTCTTCATGGCGTGTCGACCTCGGTGGGTGCGGAGTTCCGTGTGGTGAGGTGGGCTGCAGGCCGGTTCGCGGTGCCCGTGGCGAGCCCTCGTGACCTCGCAGGCATCGGTTCTTATTGGAGCACTGTTGCCATGTGTGATTGTGCGAATGTGTCGGGGCAGACACGCGGGGCTCCGGCGGTGCGGGACGGCGTGCGCACGTCATGGTCTTCCGGCGGGGGGGGGGGGGGACGCCCCCCCCCCCGCCGCGGGCGCACCCCGCGCGCCCCCCGTCTCTGGGCTGCGGGGGGGGCCGCCCCTCCGGCGTTGGGTCCGCCACCCCACGACCGGGTGCCGCCGGGTGGCGGCGGGGCCGGGATCAGCTGCCTACGTTGAGGTCCCAGCC
>CAZDSL010000006.1:0-7519 GCA_964507655.1 uncultured Mycobacteriaceae bacterium
TCCACAAAACCGCGCGGGCCAGAAGTGGTGCGCGGCCCGATGCGGTGCGGCGTTTCCCGCTCCGCCGGATTCCTGTGGCCGCCGAGTCCATCAGCGCGTCCTGCGCGCCACCGCCCGGTAGCACGATGACGACGCTCCGTGCATGCCGGTCGTGATCGACTTCCTCGTCGCGGCGGGTGAATGCAGTGGCGCGCGTGCAGTCGATGGCCGCGTCCACCGGCCTGCTCCGGCATCGGACTGCGCCATACTGATCTCCAGCGAGGAGAGGGGGTCATGCTTCTCCTCCTCCCGTTCTGCATTCTCCTGTGCACGATCCTGACCGTGCCTGCCGTTGCAGCGGTCGCGGCCAGACTCGGATACGTAGCGGCCGCTCTGTGCCTCTGCGCTGCGATGGTCGTCTCCGTGGTGGCCCTCGTCGAGTGGGGTCTGTACGGGATGATCCCGTTCGTGCAGTCGGCCGTGGTGGTGCTGTGGCATCAACTGAGGGAAGATCCGTTGTCCTGCCGCCTGCCCGGCGGACGTTGACGCACTCGCCGAGGACGCCGGCAGAGGTCGACACGGCGTAGCGGGACGCGGATGGGACTCGCTATTTGTCGCGGAGATAGGCCAGCACCGCGAGGACGCGGCGGTTGTAGGTCGTGTCCGGGGCGATGTCGAGCTTGGTGAAGATCGCGTTGATGTGCTTCTCGATCCCGCTCCGGCTGATGTAGAGCCGGCGTGCGATCGAGGCGTTGCTGTGGCCTTGGGCGATGAGTTCGAGGACGGATCGTTCCCGCTCGGTCAGTGTCGTGAACGTGGTGTCCGGTGCGCTCTTGGCGGCGATGAGCTGGCGGATGACCTCGGGGTCGAACGCGGTGCCGCCGTCGTGGACCCGCTCGATGGCGTCGAGGAAGCCGCCGATGTCGGAGACACGATCTTTGAGGAGGTAGCCCACACCTCCGCGTCCGTCGAGCAGTTCGCTGGCGTGACGACGCTCGACGTATTGCGACAGGACGACGACCGCGATATCGGGCCATTCGTGCCGGATGCGGAGTGCGGCGTGTATGCCTTCGTCCACGAAGTCGGGAGGCATGCGCACGTCGAGGAGCACCAGTTCGGGTGGGTCGGCGGCGATCGCCCGGAGCAGTTGGTCGGCATCCCCCACCGAGTGTGTGACCGTGTGCCCCTCGGCGGTGAGGAGCCCGGAGATCCCCTCGCGCAGGAGGGTGGAATCCTCGGCGATCGCTATCCGCATGGGATCACCGCCGCGATCGTCGTCGGCCCTCCCGGTGGGCTTTGCACGTGGAGGTGTCCGCCTCGGGCGGCGGCTCGGGATGCGATTCCCGACAGGCCGGGACCCGTGGGGTCGGCGCCGCCGCCACCGTCGTCGCGGACGCTGACGGTGAGGTGCGGGCCGCGCTGCGCCACGTCGATGTCGATGCGGGAGGCGTGGGCGTGTTTGATGACGTTGGTGACCGCTTCGCTGATGACGAAGTATGCGGCCGCCTCGGCGGCACGGTCTGCCAGGGGAGGGACGTCGAGGTGGAGCCGGACGGGAGTCTCGGTGCGGTCGCGGAGTGCTTCGAGCGCGGCGGGAAGCCCGTCCCGGACCAGCATCGCCGGGTACGTGCGCCAGGCGACGGCGCGCAGGTCGTCGAGGACGTGCTGCGTCTCCGCGCGGGCCCGGCGCTGCAACTCACGGCGTTGGGCGGGATCGTCGTCGGCGCGCTCGGCGCGGGCGAGAAGGATCGACAGGGCCACCACCCGTTGCTGCACGCCGTCGTGGATGTCTCGTTCGATGCGGCGTCGCTCGGCATCCACCGCGGCGACCACATCGTCCAGCGTGCCGTGCAATCGGGACACCTCGCGAGTGAGTTCCTGCACGCCGGGACGGGCCAGGCTCGTCCACGCCTGGCGGTCGAGCCAGGCGATCCCGGCGAGCCCGGAGGCCGCCAGGAACAGGACGAACGCGCCCGGGAGCGCATAGGCGGCCACGATCGGCCAGGTGACCGCATCAGGCTCGGCATCGAAGATCGGCACAGCCCCGCCGGTGGCGGCGGCGACGGACATCTGCGCGGCGACGACGAGACCCAACACGATCACGGCGAGGATGCACGCACTCAACAGACCCAGCAGCGACTTGATGACCACCAACCCGAGCAGCCGCCCTCCTGCCGGAGGAGAATCGCGGGGCGTTCCGTCCGCCCAGCTCAGCTGTCGAGCGCCCCAGCCGGCCACGACCCGCGCCGGCGCCATCGATAGCGGGGCGGCGAGAAGCGCCACTACGAGAAGCGGGGTCAGCAGCGCCCCCATGACGGAAGCGACGAGCCCCCGTGCTGCCCGCCGCACGCCACGACGACGCTCCGGGGGGAGAGGCGCCGCGGGGAGAACCTCGGTGGGCAGAGTCTCCGCGGGGAAGGGCATCGTCTCCTCGCTGCTCATGGAACCATCTTCCTGCGTGTGCCCTGACGCAGCCTGAGTACCACGAACATGACCACTGCGATGACGACTGTCGCGATCACGACCTGCTGAAAGACATCGGCGTACTGCTCGACCAACGCCCAGTTCTCCCCGATGTGGTAGCCGGCGAGCACGAAGACGGTGTTCCAGATCGCGCTGCCTGCGGTCGTGAGCAGGGTGAACCGGATGAGCGGCATGCGTTCCACTCCGGCGGGGATGGAGATGAGGCTGCGGAACAGCGGGATCATCCGGCCGAAGAACACCGCCTTCGAACCGTGCCGGCCGAACCACGCCTCCGCCTTGTTCACATCGGTGACCTTCATCAGCGGCACGCGGGCGACGATCCGCAGCAGCCTGTCCCGCCCCAGCCACGCGCCAAGCCCGTACAGGATCAACGCTCCGACCACCGAACCGAGCGTCGTCCACAGAAGTACCTCGACAACGCTGAACGTCCCCAGGCTCGCCGTGAACCCCGCCAGAGGCAGGACGACTTCGCTCGGCAGCGGGGGAAACAGGTTCTCCAACGCGATCGCCAGGCCTGCGCCCCGGCCTCCCAACGACTCCATCAGCGACACCGCCCACTGGGCGACGGCATTCAGATTCTCGGCATCATTCTCCATGCCGACAACGCTATGAATCGGGCCTGACCGAGTCAGTAAGGGCAGCCACCCAACGGAGGTGGGGATTTCCGCAATGTCTGGGTTGTACGGCCCCCTGGGGATGCACGGTACGTGACCACCGCACCATGGCCGGCACCTTCGATCGGGGAGCCATCGACCCCCGCGATGGTGACGCCGGCGCCGCCCCGCCCCTCGTCAATGTCCGGGCGGCGTCGCGTGCATCAGGGAGGGCAGGACTTGCCGGTCAGATCGACGACGGTGTGCGTGTCGCCGGTGGCGTGGCCGACGGGCAGGTCGGTCGAGCCGAGGTCGTAGAGCCAGGGATGGTCCGCGCGCACGTGGATGTCCATCGCGATGGGGCCGGCGCCACGGATCCCGGCCAGGACATTGACCGGGTCGCCGTGCGCGACGGTGCGGCCCGTCTGGCCGGTGGCGGTGTCGGTCCAGTCGACGGTCACCGTGTTGCGCACGGGGAAGAACAGCCGGTCGGTGTCGAAGGGGAACGGCTCGAACCGGTCCGGCACGGTCACCATCACTTCGGCGACGAGATCCTGATGGTTCGGGTACATCCAGCAGGCCGGCTGGGTGCTCACGTGGTAGTCGGTGGGTCCCCGGAAGACCCACGGGTCGTCCATCGGCACGGTCGTTTCCTGGTGCTGCTCGCTCCAGTGGTAGCCGCGCCCGATCAGCTCGTCCGCGGACGCCGTGCCCGCTGCGCCGGTGGCGGTGAGGGCCGCCCCGACGGCCGCCACGGCGCCGCCCGCGGCCACCCGTCTGGTCCTGTTTCCGAATGAGCTCATCACCGCCGCTCCTTCCCTGCGTCTGCGAGTCACCTGTTACCGGGCTCATCGTCGGGGCGGTGCCCGCCGTTATGGGCGGCCGGCCCGCAGGGAGCCGGCCGATGCCCCGCTACGCCGCCCCCGTCGCCGACCAGCGTCCGCCGCGCCGCTCGATGGTGATGGGGTGCGCGAAGGCGCGGGTGATCGTCTCCGAGGTGAGCGCCTCGTCGACCCCGCCGCGCGCCACCACCCGGCCCTCCGCCAGCACCAGCGCGTGCGTGGTGGTCGAGGGGAGCTCCTCGAGGTGGTGGGTGACCAGCACGGACGCGAGCTCGGGCCGGTGCTCGCGCAGACCGGCGATCACCTGCAGCAGGATCTCGCGCGCGGCCAGGTCGAGGCCGGTGGTGGGCTCGTCGAGCAGCAGCAGGTCGGGCTCGGTGATGAGCGCCCGAGCGATCAGCGCACGGCCGCGTTCGCCCTGCGAGAGCACGGGCCAGGGGCTGTCGGCGATGGCGTCGATGCCGAGCCGCGTGAGCAGGTCGGCGGCGCGGGCATGCTCCTCGCCGGTCGGCTCCGCCCGCCGCGGCAGCGCGCTCGACGCGTACAGGCCGGTGAGGACGGCCTCCCGGACGGTGACGCCGTCATCGATGCGCGTGCGCGGGTCGACGTGGCCGATGCGGGTGCGCAGCCACCGCATGTCCACGCGGCCCAGCCGGAACCCCAGCACGTGCACGGTGCCGGAGGTGGGGTGCAGCCGTGCCCCGCACAGCGCCAGAAGCGTGGACTTGCCCGCGCCGTTGGGCCCCATCACCGTCCACTGCTCGCCGGAGCGGACCGTGAGGTCGACGCCGTCGATGAGCGCGCGCCCGCCGCGCATCACGCGCACGTCGCGCACGGCGAGCACGGGGGAGGCGGCGGCGTCGGTCATGGTGTCCTCCTGGCGGATCCGGCCGTGCACGGTGGTGTGCTCGTCCGACAGCCGGAAGCGTGCCACAGCGTTGGTGAGCGTCGGCCGGCCGGTGGGCCGCAACCGGTGCTGGAGCGGCGTCCGCCGTCGTAGTGTGGGCGTGTCCGGCTACAGGAGGCTGCGTTGAGCACACACGAAGTGAAGATGGTCATTCTCTCGACCGACGACCTGGACGAGTCGATCCGGTTCTACACCGAGACCCTGGGCATGCCGCTGAAGTTCCGCGACGGCACGCACTTCGCCGCCATCGACGGCGGGCCGGTGACGATCGCGCTCGCCACCGCCGTCGACCATCCCATCCACGGCCAGGTGGTCGTCGGCATCAAGACCGACGACGTGGACGGTGCGGCCAAGGCCATCGAGGCCAGCGGCGGCGGCATCGTCCAGGGCCCGTACGACGACGCCCACGAGCGCCGCGCCGTCGTGTACGACAACAAGGGCAACGGCATCGTCTTCTACCGGCCGCTCGCGCGGTAGCGTTGCGCACGCCGAGGGCCCGGGACGATGCATCCGTCCCGGGCCCTCGGCGTGCGTGCCCCGCGCGTCAGATGATGGCGGACACGAGCCCCACGATGTTCGACGCCAGCGCGACGCCGTCCGCCGGGGATCAGTCCGATCCGCGCGCTCGGCCGGGGGCCGGTGCCGTTTCACGTGAAACGGTGCCCGCCCCGCGGGCGGCCCCGCACCGCGCCGCCGCTCCGCTAGCGTGAACCACGTCATGTCCGGCGGTCCGCTGCCGGCGAGCGGCCGCCGCGGCACGGCGGCGTCGATGGAAGGGGAGAGGTCGCGTGAGCGAGGTCAAGGGGAAGGTCGCCGTCGTCACCGGGGCGGCGTCGGGCATCGGACGCGCGCTGGCGCTCGAGCTCGCACGCCGGGGCGCGTCGCTGGCGCTGTCGGATGTGGACGAGGTGGGGCTGGCCGAGACGATGCGCGGAGTCGAGGCGCTCGGCGCCGCCGCGCACTCGGCGCGCCTCGACGTGAGCGACCGCGATGCGGTGCTGGCCTACGCCGACGCCGTGGTGGCGCACTACGGAACGGTGCATCAGGTGTACAACAACGCGGGGATCTCCGGTGGCGGGCATTCGATCCTGGAGTCCGACTTCGCCGTCTTCGACCGGGTGCTCTCGATCAATCTCTGGGGCGTGCTGCACGGGACGAAGGCGTTCCTGCCGCACCTGATCGCGTCGGGCGACGGCCACGTCGTCAACATCTCGAGCCTCAACGGGATCATGGCGCAGCCCGACCTGGGGCCGTACTGCACCGCGAAGTTCGGCGTCCGCGGGTTCACCGAGACGCTCCGCAGCGAGATGCTCGCCGAGCGCCGCCCGGTGCGGGTGACGGTGGTGCATCCGGGTGGCGTGAAGACCAACATCGCCTCGGCCGCGCTGACGCAGGCGCAGGCGCGCGGCGAGGAGGTCACCGACGAGGACCGCGCCCACGTGCGCACCTACAACGAGAAGCTGCTGAAGATGGCGCCGGAGGACGCGGTGCGGATCATCGTCGACGGCGTCGAGGCGGGGCGTCCGCGCGTGATCGTGGGCAACGACGCCCGCGCGCTCGACCTGCTGGTGCGCGTGATGCCGCGGCGCTACGTGGACCTCATCGCCAAGTACACGGCGAGGATCTTCGCCTGACCGGCGTCACGCCTCCGCGGGCGCGGGCTGCGCGGCGGTGCGCGGTGCGAGCACGCCGCGTGCCGCCGCCGCCGTGAGCGCCGCGGCGCCGGCGCCGATGAGCGCGAACGGCCACCAGGCGCGGTCGCCGGTCGTCGCCGTCTCCACCGGCGCGGGTGCGGCGGATCGCGCGGAGGTGAGGGCGCTCGACGCCGCCTTGACGTCGGCCGCGATCCCGCTCACCATCTCGCCCACGGGCTCCACGCCCTCGGTGAGCCGTCCGGTGCCGTCCGTGAGCGCGCGGCCGCCGTCGTCGAGGAGCGCCAGGCCGTCGCGCAGCTGCGCGGCGCCGCCGGAGGCCTGCGCCATGCCCGCCACGAATTCGGCGCCGGGATCGGTGAGCTCGAAGGCCAGCTGCCGCGCCCCCGCGCGCAGCTGCTCGAGCCGGTCGAGCGTCTCGGGGCCCAGGCCCTCCTCGTCGAGCGTGCCGACGAGCGTGCGCAGCTGGGCGGCCGCGTCGCGGGCGACGGGCCCGGGCTGCGCGTCGAGCGTGTTCGCGAGGGCGGCGAGCCGGGACGTCGCCGACGCCTGCATGCCGCCGAACGCGGTGAGCCGGTCGACGACCTCGTCGACGCCGCCGCTCACCTGCCCGGCGCCGGCGCCGAGCCGCCCGAGCCCGTCGTCGAGCCGGCCGAGACCCTCCGCCAGCTGCCCGCCGCCGTCGCGCGCCTGCCCCAGCCCGTCGGAAAGCTCATGGGCCCCGGCGTCGAGTTGCGCGCTGCCGTCGGTGAGCTGCCCGACGCCCCCGCCGAGGAACGACAGCGGCAGGTTCGCCTGCCGCAACCGGGCCTTCGCATCGGCGGATCCGTCCGGCTGCCGGGCCTGCGCGCTCACGGTGCGCCCGGTCTGCTCGTCGGTGAGGGCGAAGGCCGTGCCCGTGCCGATGCAGACGAGCCCGGCGAGGAGCAGACCGGCGGGGATGAGGCGGAGGCGCATGCCTTGAACGGTACGGAGACAAGGTGAGGAGAAGCTGAGGGCGGGCTGTGACGAAGCCACGGAAAACGCGCGCCGCGCCCGCCCGACGGGGGCGCCCCCGCGGCC
>CAZDSL010000006.1:7619-11342 GCA_964507655.1 uncultured Mycobacteriaceae bacterium
GCCCCCGCGGCCCCGGCTCACACGCCGATCCACTCGCGCAGGTCGGCCTCGAGGCGGGCGGTGTGCGTGAACATGAGCCCGTGCGCCGCCCCCTCGTACTCCCGGTATTCGCACCCGGGCAGGAGCGTCCGGGTGCGCCGCCCGCACAGGTCGATCGGCGCGGACACGTCGGCGGTGCCGTGCACGACGAGCGCGGGCACCCGCACGCGCGCCAGCTCGGCGCGGAAGTCGCCGGAGGCGGCGAGGCGCGCGCACTCGAACGAGGCCTTGCCGGAGCAGTCCAGGCACTGGCGCATCGTCCAGTCGATCAGCGCCGAGGACACCCGGTTGCCCAGGTGCGTGGCGAAGAACGCCTGGGTGTTCTCGGCCATCCACTGCGGGCGGTCGGCGGCCCGCAGCCGGTCGACGGCCTCGAGCGCCGCCGGGTCGACGCCGTCGGGATTGTCGCCGGTGCGCGTGGGGAAGGGCAGCGTGCACGCGAGCAGGACGAGGCGGTCGATGCGCCCGTCGCCGTGCCGGGTGAGGTACCGCACCGCCTCGCCGCCGGCCATCGAGTGCGCCACGAGCGTGACGCCGTGCAGGTCGAGGGTGTCGAGCAGCGCGGCGAGGTCGTCGGCCAGGGTGTCGTAGTCGTAGCCGTGGCCCACCCGGTCGGAGCGGCCGTGGCCGCGGCGGTCGTAGGCGATGCACCGGGCGTGCTCCGAGAGCGGCAGCATCTGGTACTCCCAGGAGGCGCTGCTGAGCCAGGCGCCGGCGAGGAACACCACCGGCGTCCCCTCGCCCCATTCGGTGTAGAACAGCCGCGTGCCGTCGCCGGCGGTGAAGTCGGGCATCGTCTCGCCTTCCGTCGTGGTGCGTGTGCACACCACGGTGCCGCCGGCGGGCCGGGGCGTCGATTACCCGGAAGGTAAGGCCGCAGGGTGGGCCCGGTCGCCGCGCGCCGATCGGGAGGGTGCGTGGCCGTCGGCGCGTCGTGCACAATGGGCGCCGCGCGCCCGGCGGGGGCGCGCGCGAAGGGAGCGATGATGGGCGACGCGGTGACGGACGGCGTGGTGGTGCACCTGTCGGAGGACGACCCGGTGCGGCAGGCGTCGGTGCTGCGCAACACGGCCAACCTGGTGCGCGCGCTGGGGCGGGACACGGTGATCGAGGTGGTCGCGCACGGGCCCGGCGTGGAGCTGTGCACGGGCGGGACGGGGCTGGCCGAGACGCTGGCCGGGCTGCAGCGCAAGGGCGTCACCGTCAGCGCCTGCGCCAACACGCTCGCCGCGCGGGAGCTCTCGCAGGCCGACCTGCTGCCGGGCGTCACCGTCGTCGACTCGGGCGTGGCGCACCTGGTGCGCCGCCAGCGCGAGGGATGGTCCTACCTGCGGCCCTGACCGGGCGGGGCCGGAGGGGGCCGGCCGATCGTGCGCGCGGCGTGGCGTCACCCCCCGGCGATGGAGCCGACGATGAGCAGCGGTTCGCGCCCCTCGGCCACGGCGGGCGGCAGGGCGGTGCCGGGCGGGTCGAGCGAGAAGTCCTCCCCGCACGCGAAGAACCGGACGTACGGGCGGCGGGCGCCGGCGTCGTGGTCGCGGATGGTGCCGCGCAGCGGCGGGTAGGCGGCCTCGACGGCGTCGAGCACCGCGCCGATCGTCACCGGCCGCGCGACGGGCAGCGTCACCTCGCCGCCCGCGTCGACGAGCGCGCACAGGTGGCCGGGCAGCACCACCCGCACCGGTGCGGCGGCCGGTGCGGCGGGGGTCTCGGGGCGGTTCACGGCAGCGTCTGCACCTCCACCGACAGCACCGCGGGCAGATCGCGCACGATGGGCTCCCACGTGTCGCCCGCATCGGGGGACGCGTACACCTGCCCGCCGGTGGTGCCGAAGTACACGCCGCACTCGTCGAGGGTGTCGACGGCCATCGCGTCGCGCAGCACGTTGACGTAGCAGTCCTGCTGCGGCAGCCCCTCGGTGAGCGGCTGCCACTCGCTGCCGCCGGTGCGCGAACGGTACACGCGCAGGCGGCCGTCGGGCGGCACGTGCACCTCGTCGCTGGTGATCGGCACGACGTAGATGGTCTGCGGCTCGTGCGCGTGCACCTGCACGGGGAAGCCGAAATCGGAGGGCAGGTCGCCGCTGATCTCGTACCAGTTGTCGCCGGCGTCGTCGCTGCGCATCACGTCCCAGTGCTTCTGCATGTAGAGCGTGCTGGGGCGCGAGGGGTGCATGGCGATGCGGTGCACGCAGTGGCCGACGTCGGCATCGCGGACGGGCATGTGCTCCGAGTGCAGGCCGTGGTTGGCGGGCGTCCAGGTGACGCCGGCGTCGTCGGTGCGGAAGACGCCCGCCGCCGAGATCGCCACGTACATGCGGCCCGGATCGGACGGGTCGAGCAGGATCGTGTGCAGCCCCATGCCCCCCGCGCCGGGCGCCCACTGCTCGCCGTGGCAGCCGCGCAGGGCGGGCGACTCCTGCCAGGAGGCGCCGCCGTCGGCGGAGTGGAACAGCGCCGCATCCTCCACGCCCGCCCACACCGCGTCGGGGTCGGTGAGCGACGGCTCGAAGTGCCACACGCGGCTGAACGCCCACGGGCGCGCGGTGCCGTCGTAGTACTGGTGCTCGCCCACCTCGCCCGCGTAGGAGAACTCGTTGCCCACCGGCGACCACGTGGCGCCGCCGTCGTCGGAGCGCTGCACCTGCTGGCCGTACCAGCCCGTCGACTGTGAGGCCCAGAGACGATCGGGCGCCGCGGGCGAGCCGGCGACATGGTAGATCTCCCAGCCCGCGAACAGCGGGCCGTCGACGTGCCAGCGGCGCCGGGCGCCGTCGGCGGTGAGGATGAAGGCGCCCTTGCGGGTGCCCACCAGCACTCGGACGCTGCTCATAGGGGCCTCCGACGTTCCTGCGTCCCCGACGATGCACGCCAGTCTACGCGGTGTGTCGTGGATCACAACCCGGCTCGGAGGGGTCGCCCCTCAGCGTGCGGGGCGGGCCGTGCGCGCGCGGTGGGCTGCGACGAAGCGGGCCCGGGCCTCGGGGTCGAGGGCCGCGTCGATGCCGGTGAAGGCCATGGCCAGCGCGCCGTCGATGAGCGCGTCGTCGGCGGCGGGGGTGACCGCCTCGCCGGCGAACCCGGCGGTGTGCGGGTGGTGGCGGGCGCCGCGGATCGCGATCATCGGGTGGATGCCGGGCAGCGCGCGGGTCACGTCGCCCATGTCGGTGGAGCCCACGGTGCGGGCCCCGCGCGCGGCGGTGCGGCCCAGCGCGGCGCTGTTGGCCGCGTAGAACCCCGCCAGCACCGGATCGGGCTCGAGCGCGGCGTACGGGGGACCGGCCGCCTCGAGCGTCATCGCGGCCCCGGTGGCGAGGGCGCCGGCCTCGCAGCAGGCGGCCACCCGGCGCCGCAGTTCCTCCAGCGTCGCGGTGGCTGCGGCGCGCACCTCGCACTCGACGACGGCGCGCGCCGGGATGATGTTGGTGGCCTCGCCGCCCTCGCGGACGAACAGCCCCACCCGGCAGTCGGGCGTGAGCTGCTGGCGCAGCAGACCCACGGCCACCTGCGCGATCACCGCCGCGTCGGCGGCGTTGACGGCCTCGTGCGGCGCGGCCGACGCGTGCGCCGCGCGCCCGGTGTAGGTGACGGTGAAGCGGGCGACCGCGGGGGTGGCGACGTCGGCGGGGTGCAGGTCGAAGGCCTCGGGGTGCACCATCATCGCCACCGAGACGCCGTCGAACAC
>CAZDSL010000006.1:11442-13098 GCA_964507655.1 uncultured Mycobacteriaceae bacterium
GTGCGGTGGATGGCTGGTGCGGTGGGGCGGCGCGTGCGGTGGGCCGTGCGGCCCGCGGGACGGCGGCGCACGGTGGCGCTTCCGCGGTGGCGCTCCCGCGGAAAACCGTGGCGTTAATTCAATGGCACGAGTAGCGTGCGTGGCGTAATGGCGCGCCGCACGGGCGTGCGGTGCGGCGGAATCCCGCCGCGCCGCGCATGCGCCGGCCGCCGCATATCCGATGTTCGAGGAGTGGTCATGAGCGTTTTCGGAAGCCTCAGCGACTGGATCACCAAGGGCGTGCAGGACGGCGATCCGTTCGCCACCGCCTCCGCCGCGGTCCTGATGCCGGTGTTCGCGCTGTTCAACTCGCTGTGAGTGCGCTCCCGGCCCGTCGGCGCGGCCGCCGGCGGGCCGGGCCGGGTGCACGGCCGGGCTATCCTTCGCCGCGCAGCGCCGCGAGCCCCAGGCTCATGTACTCGGGCACTGCGGCCGCCGCCTGATCCTCGCCGGCCGGGGCGCCCGCGGCGGCGCGGTGGGCGATGCCGGCCGCGATCACGCCGATCTTGAGATACGCGAGCCCCATGTAGAACTCCCAGTGCGCCAGGTCGGCGCCCGTGGCGCGGGCGTAGCGCTCGATCAGGCCGGCCGGCCCGGGCATGCGCGGCTGCGTCCACGCCGCCGGGAATCCGAGCACCGCGTCGAGCAGCGGATGCCGGTACGCGCACATCATCGCCACGTCGGAGAGCGGATCGCCCAGGGTGGACAGCTCCCAGTCGACCACGGCGACGATGCGGCCCGGGTCGGCGGGCGCGAGCATGACGTTGTCGATGCGGTAGTCGCCGTGCACGATCGCGGCGGGCGGCGAGGCGGGCACCCGCTCGAGCAGCCGCGTCCCCAGGCGCTGCACGTCCGGCACGTCGCCGGTGGCCACGTGCTCCCACTGCCGCAGCCACCGCCGCGCCTGGCGCTCCAGGTAGCCCTCGGGCCGGCCGAAACCGCCGAGGCCCGCGGCCTCGTAGTCCACGGCATGCAACGCGGCGAGCACGCGGATCATCTCGTCGATGCAGGCCTCGACCTCGGCGTCCGGGAGCGCGTCCAGCTGCCCGGCCGTGCGCACCACGCGCCCGTCGACGAACCCCATCACCGTGAACGGCGCGCCGATCACCGACGGGTCCTCGCACAGCGTCACCGCGGGGGCCACCGGCACCCCGCTGCCGGCGAGCGCGGCGGCCACCCGGTACTCGCGCGTCATGTCGTGTGCCGACGGGGTGAGCCCGGCGAGCGGCGGGCGGCGCACCGCCCAGGCCGTGCCCGCCTCGTCGGCCACCCGGAAGGTGAGGTTGGACTTGCCGCCGGCCAGGACGGTGGCCGACAGCGCGCCCTGCACCGCGATGCCCAGCCCACGCAGGTGCGCGGCGAGGGCGGGCAGGTCGAGCGCCGCGGCGGCATCCGTCATCGCACACCCCCGGCGGCGATGGACGCGCGGCGGGCGGGATCGGCGCGCCGTGCGGGCGGGTGGCCGGGGCGGCGCGGGGAGGGGGCGACGGGCATGCGGTTCCTTTCGCCGGGTGCTCGCGGGGAGATCGAGGCGTGATCACGAGTGCCGACCGATCGACCGCTCGGTACCGGTATGACCGTCGCAGCGCTCGGGCGGGATGTCAAGGGGTGCGCGGG
>CAZDSL010000006.1:13198-14826 GCA_964507655.1 uncultured Mycobacteriaceae bacterium
GGGTCAGGCCCCGGCGATGCGCCGGGCGATCGCGACGTGCCGGTGGACCAGCTCGTCGTCGGGCAGCCGCCCGCCCGGCCGGTACCAGCCCGCCACCGCGACGCACAGCGACGCCACGGCGCGCGCCGCATCGTCGGCGTGGGGGCACCGGAACGCGCCCTCGGCCACGCCCTGCTCGATGATCCGCTCGAGCATCTGCTGCTGCTCGTCGCGTTGCGCGATGTGCTGGCGCAGCACGTCCGGCTGCATGCTGCGCATCTCGGTGGAGGCGACGAAGGCGTCGTCGCGGCGCTGCATGTGGAAGCGCAGCAGGCACTCGACCACGTTGTCGAACCGGTCGGCGGCCGCGGCGCCCGCGGCGTCCCGCGCCCGGCGGGTGTGCGCGAGCATCTGCGCCATCGCGTTGGCGACGAGCGCGTCGAGGATCGCCTGCTTCGAGCGGTGGTGGTGGTAGAGGCCGGGCACCGACAGCCCCGCGGCGTCGGCGATCGCGCGGATGGAGGTGGCGTGGTAGCCGTGCCGGGCGAACAGCGCGCGGGCGGCCCGCAGCGGCGGCGTGAGGCCGTCGTCGGAGAAGTCGCGCCACTCGGTCACCGGGCCACCCTAGCGACCGAGCGATCGCTCGGGCAACGGCGGTGGAGGCGCTGCGGCGTCACCCACCAGTGGTCGGCGCGACGGCGCCCCGCGTCGGTGTCGCCGGACGTCGAATCGGCCTGTGCGCAGCCCGCGACTCACAGGAAGTGCGGCACCGCCTTGACGAGCATCGTGACACCGGTGGCCGCGAGCAGCACCAGCACCACATAGCTGAACACCTTCTGGTCCACCCGGCCCCACCGGCGCAGCGCGGTGCCGGCGACCAGACCGACGAGGGTGACGAGCGCGATCACCGACCCGAGCCACAGCAGTTGCGGCGTCATCAGGCCGTTGACCGACATCTGCCCGATCCGCTCGGCGAACACGAGCGTGAACACCAGCGACATCCCGCCGATGTACCGGCGGGCATCGCGCTCGAAGGTGTGCAGATACGCGGGCAGCAGGGGCCCCATGTTCACCGCGCCCAGCAGCACGCCCTCGGCCACACCCACCGCGCCGAGCGCCACCGGGTTGGCGGTGCCGGTGGCGGGCCGTCCCTTGCGGGCCACCGACCACACCACGTAGCTCACCAGAACCACGCCGATGATCACTCCCAGCAGCTGCTTGGCCGGGAAGTTCTTGAGGATGAACACGCCCACCACCGAGCCGACCAGCGCGGCGGCCACCAGCGACCAGTGCCGGCGCAGGTACTGCCACCCGGTGCCCGTCTCGCCCACCTGGAAGAGGTTCATCATCAGCGCCGGCACGGCCAGCACGATCACCGCCACCGAGGGGTCGATGAGCACTGCGGCCAGCGGCGTGGCGATGAGCGCGTAACCGAATCCCGACAGGCCCTTCACCGCGGCGGCGACCAGAGCGATCACGATGAACGCCACGAGGTGGCCCGCGGTGAATCCGTCGTTGAAGCCCTCGGTGAGCGCCTCCCGGCTGGTGCCGGGGAACAGCACTATCGCGGGGACCAGCACGATGAGCACGGCGATCGTCATCATCGTGCGGCGGTAGTCGAAGAAGGCGCGGAGGCGGCCGGGAGCTTC
>CAZDSL010000006.1:14926-28086 GCA_964507655.1 uncultured Mycobacteriaceae bacterium
GTTCCTGCCGGTACCACGGCAGCGACCGGGGCGGAGGCCTCGTCGGCGGACTCGGAGCGGGACACGGCGGCGGTGGTCATGCGGTACCTCGGGGATCTCGGAGAGCACGCCGCCGGGAAAGCGGCGCGGGGTCAGCGGGATCCCGTACAGCGCGCGCTGCTCACGCGCTGCAGGTCGACATGGCGCCGGGAGGTGAGCCGCACGCCGCAGCGGTGCCCGCAGAGCGGACGGTGGGAGCGGCGCATGGGTAACCTCGGAAGATCGGTGCGGATGGACCTGCTGCGAAGTGAAGCAGTGCCGAGTATAAGTGGCGGGCGCCTCACCCCGCGAGTCCGTGCGCGTTCAGCGGGCGGGGCCCTCAGCGGGTGACGGGCGCCGACCACAGCCCCGTGAGCGCGTCGACCAGGTCGATGCCCAGCTCCTCCCAGGTGCCGACGGGGGTGCCGTCGCCCTCGCCGGCCTGGGCGAGGGCCAGCATCCGCTCGCGCTCCGCCGTGACGTGCACCAGCAGCTCCCGCGCCATGTGCGCCCGCGCCCGCCGCACGTCCAGCGGGATGTGGCCGGCGGCGACGCGCAGCCCGCCCAGGATCTCCTGCAGCGACGCCGAGGCCATCGCGTCCTCGTAGATCAGCTCGCGCAGCTCGGGATCGGCCAGCACCTGTTCGCTGAACCGGGCGTACCACGTGGGCGGGGCCAGCGCTCCCAGGTGCCCGGTGGAGGGCAGCACCAGGCCCTCGAGCCACGCGCGGATGTCGGAGGAGCCGCGCACCCGCTCGAGGATCTCGGCGCGGCGCGCATCGATGTCGTCGGCATGCACCCGGATGATCTCGCGCACCAGGTCCTCGCGGGTGCCGAAGTGGTAGGCGACGGCGGTGTTGTTGGCCTGGCCGGCGGCCTCGGCGATCTGCCGGTTGGACACGGCGGACACGCCGCGCTCGGCGAACATGCGCTCGGCGGCCTCCATGATCGCCGCGCGGGTGGCGACGGCCCGGGCGGAGCGGGCGCCGTGCGGTGGCGGGGCCGCGGAGTGGTCGCGGGGCGATGCGGCGTCCTTCACGGCTGCGGCGGCATCCATAGTGCGCCGGCTCCTTCCTGGGCGATGCCCGGCACGCGCGCCGGGCCGGGGCGGCGATGGGAGACCTGCCTCACCATCCCGCGCCGGACCTTGGTCTAAGGCAGGTGACTGATATACCGTAGCGCAAGTCAGTTGACTTAAGTCCGCGGCTCCCGCCCACGGGCACGCTTGCGTTACTTGATACGGATTGGAAACCCATGGCCGAAACGAGCGGTCCCGCGCCGTCGCGGAACGACGACGCCGCGCGCGACGACGACCTGGTCCATGATCCCGCGAAGACGACGGCCATCGTCGTCGTGCTCGCCCTCGGCGGCATCGTCGTGGCGCTCATGCAGACCCTCATCATCCCCATCATCCCCGATCTTCCGCGCCTCGTCGGCGCCTCCGCGGCCGACACCGCCTGGGCGATCACCGCGACGCTGCTGGCCGCCGCGGTCGCCACGCCGGTGATGGGCCGCCTGGGCGACATGTACGGCAAGCGGCGGCTGCTGTTGATCAGCCTCGTCATCCTCATCGCCGGCTCGCTGGTGGCGGCGCTGGCCACCAGCCTCATCCCCCTCGTGGTGGGGCGCGCGCTGCAGGGCTTCGCCTCCGGCGTCATCCCGCTGGGCATGTCGCTGCTGCGCGACATCGTGGCCCCCGAGAAGCTCGCCGGCGCCGTCGCGGTGATCAGCGCCTCGCTGGGCGTGGGCGGCGCGCTGGGCATGCCGCTGGCCGCCCTCATCGCCGAGTACGCCAGCTGGCACATGCTCTTCTGGGTGTCGGCCGCGCTGGGCGCGGTGGCGCTCATCGCCGCGGTGATCGTGGTGCCGGAATCGCACCTGCGCGCCTCGGGGCCGTTCGACTTCGCGGGCGCGGCGACGCTGTCGATCACGCTCGTCGCGCTGCTGCTGGCCATCTCCAAGGGCTCCGACTGGGGCTGGGGATCGGCGACGACCATCGTGCTGTTCGCCGTGGCCGCCGTGTTCGCCGTGATCTGGGTGCTCTGGGAGCTGCGCACGCAGCGCCCGCTGGTGGACGTGCGCGTGGCCGCCGGCAAGCAGGTGCTGATGACCAACACGGCCTCGATCGTGTTCGGCTTCGCCATGTTCGCGCAGTCGCTGGTGATCCCGCAGGTCATCGAGCTGCCGGAGGCCACCGGCTACGGCCTGGGCGGCTCGATCCTGGTGGCCGGCCTGGCCATGGCGCCCGGCGGCCTGCTGATGATGGCGATGGCGCCCGTGTCCTCGCGCATCACGATGAGCGTGGGCCCCAAGTACACGCTCATGGCCGGTGCCGTCGTGGTGGCCCTGGGCTACCTGTTCGGCGTGTTCTGGATGAACGCGGTGTGGCAGCTGGTGGTGATCGGCATGATCATCAGCGCCGGCATCGGCCTGGCCTACGCCGCCATGCCGGCCCTGATCATGGGCGCGGTGCCGCCGGAGGAGACGGGCGCCGCCAACAGCTTCAACACGCTGATGCGCTCGCTCGGCACCTCGTTCGCCAGTGCCATCGCGGGCGTCATCCTCGCCTCGGTGACGATGGAGCTCGGCGGCGTGGCCCTGCCCAGCGATTCGGCCTTCCGCATCGTCATGATCGCGGCCGCCGGCGCATCCATGGTGGCGTTCCTCATCGCCGCGGCGCTGCCCCGGTACCGGCCGGGCGCCGGCGCGCACACCATCGAGCAGGTGGGGGCCGAGGAGGTCGCCGCCTGACGGCCGGCCCGGCCGGGCCGTACGGGTCCGGCCGGGTCAGCCCCGCCCGCGCCAGCGCACGATGTCCAGCGCCACCGCCACGTCGACGGGCCGCTCGGCCAGCGGGCGCGGCAGCAGCTCCTCGGCCCGGTCGAGCCGGCGCAGCAGCGTGTTGCGGTGCGTGAACAGCGCCTCGGCGGCGCGGGTGGCGTTGGACTGGCTGCGCAGGTAGGTGAGCACCGAGTCGCGCAGCTCCTCGTCGGCCGTCTCGAGCGCGCCCAGCGTGTCGCCGGTGAAGCGGGCGGCGCGCTCGGCGTCCTCGGTGGCCAGCGCCACGAGCGCGATCGCCGTGTAGTGGGCGACGCGCCGCGGCGAGCCCAGGCGCGCGAGCATCCGCTGCGTGGTCAGCGCGTCGAGATGGGTGCGGCGGAACCCGGCGACGCCGCCGCCCGGCCCGGCCAGCGCCACCCGCACGTCGGGCGCCCCCTCCGCGGCGCGCTCGATCGCCGCCAGGTCGGGCTCGGCCCCGCTCCACACCCAGCGCGTGCCCGAGCCGGCCGACACGGTGAGGGACGGCTCGCCCCCGGCCGGCCGGGCGATGAGCTCGGCGATGTGGTCGACGGCCGTCGCGTCGGGGTCGGGGCCCTCGCCCCACACCACGGCGGCGTGGTGGGTGCGGCCCAGCGCGTAGCCCAGGCGCGCCTCCGCGCGTTCGCGGGTGATGGGCGCGCCGTCGAGCAGCAGCGCGATCACCTCGCGCCGCTCGGCCTGGGCCCCGCGGGTGAGCTCGGCGCGCTCGGCCTGCATGCGCGTGGCGATCGCGGTGACGGTGTCGTCGACGAACGCCGAGATCGACTGCGACGTGACGTCCAGCAGCTCCTCGAGCTCGGCGGGGTCGCGGGTGAGCGCGAAGGCGATCTTCATCCAGTAGCGCCAGGCCACGTTCTGCCCGGCGCGGTAGGCGTCCAGCGCCGCCTCGTCGAGCCCGCGCCGGACCATGTCGCGCGCCACGGCGATCTGCGCGTCGTCGACGTGCGCGGCCACGGGCGCACCCGGCGCCCGCACGTTGGCGGCCGCCCAGGTGAGCAGGTTGGCGCGGTTGGTGCGGCGGGTGGCCTCGGCGAGCACCGGATCGTCGGCGATCTGGCTGCGGGCCTCGCCCGAGAGGGTGACGGTGTCGAGGTCGGCCAGCCACTCCTCCGGCACGCCCATCGCGATCTCGGCGCCCTGGCGGATCAGTTCCTGGACGCGGGGAGAGGGTGTCGGCCACGGCATGCGGCAAGGATAGTGGCGCGGCGGGGTGCACTGTGCACCGATTGCTGTGTATGTGTGTGCACATTGACATATTCTGCGGCGGGCGGGACGCGGACAATGGAAGCATCACAGTCGAGAGCGCAGGAGTGGATATGACGGCGACGGACCTCACCGACCGGACCGACGGCAGCGCCGGTCCCGCACCGGGCGGGCGCCCCGAGCACCTGGACGTCGCCATCATCGGCGCCGGCATCTCGGGCATCGGCGCGGCGTACTACCTGCAGCGCGAGCACCCGGAGCGCAGCTACGCCCTGCTCGAGGCGCGCGGCGCCACCGGCGGCACATGGGACCTGTTCCGCTACCCGGGCATCCGCTCCGACTCCGACCTGCACACCTTCGGCTACGAGTTCCGGCCGTGGGACGACGACGACGCGATCGCGCCCGCCGGCAAGATCCTGTCGTACCTGCGCGAGACGGCGCGCCGGTACGGCATCGACGAGCACGTGCGGCTGAACAGCAAGGTGGCGGGGGCGTCCTGGTCGTCGGCCGACGCGCGCTGGACCCTCGACGTGGAGGACCCGCGCACCGGGGAGCGCACGCAGGTGACGGCCGACTGGGTCTTCTCCGCCGGCGGCTACTACCGCTACGACGAGGGCTTCACCCCGCACTTCGAGGGGCGCGAGCGGTTCCGCGGGACCATCGTGCACCCGCAGCACTGGCCCGAGGACCTCGACTACGCCGGCAAGAAGGTCGTGGTGATCGGCAGCGGGGCGACGGCGGTGACGCTGGTGCCGTCGATGTGCGACGAGGCCGGGCACGTGACCATGCTGCAGCGCACGCCCACCTACATCATCCCGCTGCGCTCGCAGGACGCGGTGGCGAACACGCTGCGCAAGGTGCTCGGCGAGAAGATCTCGCACCCCATCGCGCGCACCAAGAACATCATCCGCCAGCAGGTGATGTTCCAGCTGTGCCAGCGCTTCCCGCGCCTGATGCGCCGGGTGATCCTCGAGATCAACAGGGCCCGCCTGCCCAAGGGCTACCCGGTGGAGACGCACTTCAACCCGCCCTACGACCCGTGGGACCAGCGGCTGTGCGTGGTGCCCAACGGCGACCTGTTCCGCGCGATCCGGCACGGCAAGGCGTCGGTGGTCACCGAGCGGATCGCGGAGTTCGACGAGACGGGCATCCGGCTCGAATCGGGCGGCCACCTCGAGGCCGACATCATCGTCACGGCCACGGGGCTCAACGTGCAGCCGTTCGGCGGGGTGCCGCTGCTGGTCGACGGGCGCGAGATCGACCTGCACCAGACCATCGCGTACAAGGGCTTCATGCTCTCGGGCGTGCCCAACCTGGCGTTCGCCATCGGCTACACCAACTCGTCGTGGACGCTGAAGATCGGCATGCTGTGCGAGCACTTCTGCCGCCTGCTCACGCTCATGGACGAGCGCGGGGCCGACGTGGTGGTGCCCGAGGCGCCCGAGGGCATGCCCACGCGGCCGTTCCTCGACTTCGGCGCCGGCTACATCCAGCGCGCCGTCGACCACCTGCCGCAGCAGGGCGACCGGGCGCCGTGGCAGACGCTGATGAGCTACTGGGCCGACGCGAAGCTGCTGCGCAACTCGCCCGTGGAGGACGACGAGAACCTGCGGATGCGCACCGCCGGTGCCGTCACGAGCCCGGGTACAGGCTCGAATCCGGCAGCATCGACCCCTGCAGCGGCACGATCAGCCGCGCGAGAGACTGCGTGACGTCGCTCGAGCCGAGCATCTGCAGCGGCAGCAGCGAACCGATGCCCAGAGCGTCGCTGCCGAGGTAGAGCACCCCGCTCGCGGTTTGAAGCGGACCCATCGATCTCCCCTTCCGGCCACCCCTTCGTGACTGTGACCGCCGCCATACTAGTGGATGCGCGTCCGCGGAGGGGTGGTCGCGGGTTCGCGGTCCGGCCGGCCGGTGCACGGCGCACGCCCGGACTACCGGCGCAGCCGCGCCGCCTCGCGGATGAGGTGGTCGCGCTCGGGCACGCTCGGCGCCGCGGCGGCGGCCTCCGCGTACAGGTCGGCCGCCAGCGCGACGTCGCCCGCCCGTTCGTGCAGGTAGGCACGGGCGGCGGTGCGGCGGGGGATCGACTCGTCCACCTCGGCCAGCGCGGCCAGCCCCGCCTGCGGCCCGTCCGCCTCGCCGACGGCCACCGCACGGTTCAGCCGCACCACCGGGCTGCCGGTGAGCCGCAGCAGCTCGTCGTACCACTCGACGATCTGCGGCCAGTCGGTGTCGGCGGCGCCGGGGGCATCGGCGTGCAGGGCGGCGATGGCGGCCTGGGCCTGGTACTCGCCGAGCCGGTCGCGGGCCAGGGCCGCCTGCAGCACGGCCACGCCCTCGGCGATGAGCGCAGTGTCCCAGCGGCCGCGGTCCTGCGCGCGCAGCGGCACCAGCCGGCCCAGCGCATCGGTGCGCGAGGCGCGGCGGGCGTGGTGCAGCAGCATGAGCGCCAGCAGCCCGTCCGCCTCGGGCTCGCGGGTGAGCGCGGCGAGCGTGCGGGTGAGCCGGATGGCCTCGGCGGCCAGGTCCACGTCGCCGTCGTATCCGGCGTTGAACACCAGATAGAGCACGCGCAGCACGGTGGCCGCGTCGCCCGGCGTGTCGAGCGGCAGCCCGGCGATGCGGCGCTTGGCGCGGCTTATGCGCTGCGCCATCGTCGCCTCCGGCACCAGGAACGCCGACGCGATCTGGCGCGTCGTCAGCCCGCCCACCGCCCGCAGCGTCAGCGCCGCCGCGGACGCCGGCGACAGGTCGGGGTGCGCGCACAGGAAGTACAGCCGCAGCGTGTCGTCCCGCGCCTGCGCCGGACCCGCGGCGGGCTCGGCGGCGGCGGCGAGCTCGCGCGCGCGGCGGGCCGAATCGGCGCGGACGGCGTCGACGAACCGGCGCCACGCAGCCGTGACCAGCCAGCCCTTCGGATCGCGCGGGGGAGCGTCCGGCCACCGCTGCAGGGCGGCCAGCACCGCCTCCTGCACGGCGTCCTCGGCGGCGGCGAAGCCGGCCCCGCGCCGGACGAGGACGCCGATCACCGCGGGGACGAGCTCGCGCAGCAGCTGATCGTTCACCCGTCGTCGCCCGAGGGTGCGGTGAGGAACGGGCGCACCTCCAGCCACTCGCGGATCGGCTCGCCGCCGGGTCCGGGCGCGGCCGACAGCTCGCCCGCCAGCTCCACGGCCCGCTCCCACGAGTCGACGTCGATGGCCATCCAGCCGGCGATGAGGTCCTTCGTCTCGGCGAACGGCCCGTCCACCACCGGCGGCCGGCCCGGGCCGCCGTAGCGGATCCACGCGCCGTCGGGGGAGAGGGCCTGGGAATCGACGTACTCGCCGGACGCGGTGAGCCTGTCGGCGAAGTCGTTCATGTACCGGATGTGCGCGTCGATCTCCTCCGGCGCCCACTGGTCCATCGGCGGGAAGTCGACCTCGGGGGCTCCCCGGTAGTGCTTGAGCAGCAGGTACTTCATGGCGGTCTCCTTCGTGTGCGGCGCCCTGGTGGGCGCCCTGTGTATCCGGGTCGGAGCCGGCACCCCATTCTCGACATCGCCCGGCCCGTCGGGCGGCGGAACTGGCATCGGCGGGCGGCCGCGGGTAGGCATTCAGAAGCAGGCATCGCGGCGGTGGGCCGGGTGCGAGGAGGTGCGACATGGAGGACGACGGACAGGCGGGCGGCGCGCCGGCCACGATGCGCGCGGCCTTCGTCCGCGCGCTCGGCGGGCCGGAGAACATCGAGGTCGGAGCCGCGCCGGTGCCGTCCGGCGGGCCGCACGACGTGCTCGTGCGCGTCCAGGCGGCCCCGGTGAACCACGTCGACCGGTTCGTGCGCTCCGGCGCCTACGCCACGCCCACCCCGTTCCCGTTCGTCATCGGCCGGGACGCCGTCGGCACCGTGGTGCGCAGCGGCGCCGCGTGCGCGCACGAGTTCGCGCCGGGCGATCGGGTGTGGACCAACAGCATGGGCCACCACGGCCGCCAGGGCACCTTCGCCGAGTACGCGCTGGTGCCCGCCGACCGCCTCTACCCGCTGCCGGACGCCGCCGGCCCGGTGGAGGCCGCCGCCGTGCTGCACACCGCCGCGACCGCCCATCTGGGGCTGTTCCG
Organism: uncultured Mycobacteriaceae bacterium; assembly: GCA_964507655.1. Taxonomy (GTDB): domain Bacteria; phylum Actinomycetota; class Actinomycetes; order Mycobacteriales; family Mycobacteriaceae; genus Tomitella. The sequence continues at coordinate 23,068 of CAZDSL010000006.1, forward strand.
GCATGCCCGGCTGCGCTTCGGCGAGACGGTGGTGATCGAGGGCGCGGCCGGCGGCGTGGGCAGCGCGGCGATCCAGCTGGCCGCGGCGGCGGGCGCGCGCGTCGTCGCCACGGCCTCGGCCGACGACGCGCAGTGGTGCCGCGACCTGGGCGCCGAGGAGGTGCTCGACTACCGCGCGGCCGACCTGGCCGCACGCCTCGATGCGGCGGCCCCCGGCGGCGCCGACGTGTGGTGGGACAACTCGGGGCGCAACGACCTCGCGCTGTCGATCCCGCGGCTGCGGCGCGGCGGGCGGCTGGTGCTGATGTCGGGCCTGGGCGCGCACCCCGCGCTGCCCGTCGGCGACGTCTACACCCGCGACGCGTCGATCGTCGGCTTCGCCATCTCCAACGCCTCCGTCGACGCGCTGGCCGACGCGGCCGCCGCGATCAACGTGCTGCTGACGGACGGCCGGCTGCGGGTGCGCGCGCCGCGCGTGCTGCGCCTGGACGAGGCCGCCGAGGCGCACCGGCAGATGGAGCGCGGCGCGAAGGAGCGCATCGTCGTGGTGCCGTAGCCCCGGCCGCCGCGCACCGGTTCACGCGCCGCGTCGCCCCGGCAGCAGCAGCGCCGCCACCGCGCCCGCGGCCACCGACGCGGCGCCCACCAGCAGCGCGGGCTGCAGCGCGCCGTCGAAGCCGGCCGGCGAGATCGTGCCGCCCGCGCCCAGGAACACCGCCGTGAGCACCGCGATGCCCAGCGCCACGCCCACCTCGCGCAGCGTCGAGTTGGCGGAGCTGGCGGCGGCGTGGTCGGCGTCGGGCACGTCCACCAGCACCGCCGTCGCCACGGGCGCGAAGGTGAGGCCCATGCCCACGCCCGCCAGCACCATCGGCGCCACGAGGGAGCCGTACGCCATGCCCGGCCCCAGCAGCGCCGCCATCCAGGCCAGCGAGCCGGCCTGCGCCACCATTCCGGCGACGAGCAGCGTGCGCAGCCCCAGCCGTGGGGCGAGCACGCCGGCGAGGGGGGCGACGATCATCGGCGCGCCCGTCCACGGCAGCGTGCGCAGTCCCGCCTCGAGGGGGCTGTAGCCCATCACCACCTGCAGGTACTGCACCAGCAGGAACACGGCGCCGAGCATGCCCAGCGAGAACGCGACGGCGATGACGTTGGCCAGCGTGAAGTTGCGGGAGCGGAACAGCCGCATCGGCATGACGGGCTGCGTGGCCCGCAGCTCCCAGGCGACGAACGCGCCGGTGAGGAGCGCCGCGGCGGCGAGGGGCAGGACGACGCCCGGGGCGGTCCAGCCGTAGTCGTTGCCGTGCACGATGCCCCACACGAGGAGGAATACGGCCGCGCCCGCGAGCAGCACGCCGCCGGGATCGAGGCGCACGCGCATCGAGCGGGTCTCGTCGAGCGCCGCGAAGACGAGCGGCACCGCGATGAGGGCGACGGGCAGGTTGATCCAGAAGATCGCCTGCCACGAGATGCCGTCGACGATGGCGCCGCCGATCACGGGACCCAGCGCCACGCCCAGGCCGGACACGCCGCCCCAGATGCCGATGGCCAGCGCGCGGCGCGCCTCCGGCACCGCGCCGGCCAGCAGCGCGAGCGAGAGCGGCAGGATCGCCGCCGCGCCCACGCCCTGCACCGCCCGGCCGACGATGAGCGAGACCGGCGTGGACGACAGCGCCGACGCGACGGACCCGGCCGTGAACAGGGCGATGCCGCCGACGAAGACGCGCCGGCGGCCCCACCGGTCGCCCACCCCCGCGGCCGCGAGCATGAGCGTGGCGAACGCCAGCGTGTAGGCGTTCATGAACCACTCGAGCTGCGAGACCGACGCGTGCAGGTCGACATTGATGACGGGAAGCGCGCTGGTCATCACCAGGTTGTCGAGCGTCGCCATGAACATCGGCAGCGAGACGGCGAGCAGCGTGAGCCACAGGGGCCTGCCGCGCGGAGGGGCCGGGGCCGCCTCGGCGACGGCGGTGGGTTCGGGGGCGATGGTCATGGCGTCCACCTCGTTCGGGAGTCGCTGAGGGCGTGGGCCCGGCGCGCGCGGCACCGGTAAGCATCGACTGATAACTAGTGGAATCGAATGTAGGCATCGACTGATAACATGCCAATATGCCTGCTGAACGATCCGTCCCCCGCGCGGCCGCCCCGGCCCGCGCGGATGCGGGCAGGGCCACGCGCATGAGCCGCGGCGAGCGGCGCGCATCGATCCTCGCCGCCGCCACCGAGGCCTTCGCCCGCGGCGGCTACGCGGGCACCACCACCGACGACGTCGCCCGGGCCGCCGGCGTGTCGCAGCCGTACGTGGTGCGCATGTTCGGCGGCAAGGCCAAGCTGTTCCTCGCCGTGTTCGAGGCGGCGTTCGAGCGCATCGTCGAGGTCTTCGAGGCGCGGCTGGACGAGCTCGAGATCGCGCCCGAATCGCCGGAGTTCTGGGAATCGCTCGGCGGCGCCTACCGCGACCTGGTGGCCGACCGCTCCCGGCTGCTCGTGCTCATGCACGGCTTCGCCGCCGGCGCCGAGCCGGGCATCGGCGAGCTGGCCCGCCGCGGCATGGCGCACGTGTACACGATGATGATCGACCGCACCGGCTGCACGCCCGACCAGGCCCGCGACTTCCTCGCGCACGGCATGCTCATCAACGTGCTGCTCGCCATCGAGGCGCCCGCGCACATCGGCGGCGATCCGGCGCTGGCCGAGCTCACCCGCTGCACCATCGACCCGGACTAGGCGCCGGCCGGCCCCGTGGGCCGCCGTCGGTCACCCCTCGCGCAGCCCCGCGCGGCGCTGCAGCGTGGACGCGATGCCGCTCGCGGCGGCGCGCACGGCGGCGACGTGCGCGTCGGGCCGGAAACGCGCGACGGGGCCGGTGACGCTGATGGCGGCGACCGGGGCGTTGGTGGCGACGTCGAGGATCGGGGCCCCCACGCAGGCGATGCCCGGCGTCGACTCCTCGTACTCGAACGACACCCCCTGCTCGACGACGGTCTCGAGCTGCCGGGCCAGCAGCCCGGGCGCGACGATGGTGCGCGGGGTGCGCCGCTCGAGGGGGCCGGAGAGCACCTGCCGGCGCAGCTCGGGCGACGCGTGCGCCAGCAGCGCCTTGCCGATGCCCGTGCAGTGCAGCGGCATGCGGCCTCCGGTGCGCGAGGGGGCGCTGGCCTGCCGGTGCCCCCCGATCTTGGCCACGTACACCACCTCGCGGCCGTCGAGCACGCCCAGATGCACCGTCTCGTGGGTGCGCTCGTAGAGGTCCTGCAGGAACGGCATGGCCAGCTCGAGCAGGCTGCGCTCCACGGAGGCCCGCATGCCCAGCTCGAACAGGCCGCCGGAGAGCCGGTAGCCGCCGGGGGCGCGGTCGAGCAGGCGCACGTCGGTGAGCTCCTCGGCCAGCCGGCGCACGGTGGCCTTGTGCAGCCCGGTGCGGCGCACGAGCTCGGCGAGCGGCAGGACGTGGTCGTCGGCGGAGAAGGCGCGCAGGATCAGCACCACCTTGCCGATGACGGTGTCGCGGTCGACGCCCGCGCCGCCGCGGCCGGCCCCGGCCCGCAGGCCGTCTGCGTCCATCCGGCCATCCTATCGCCGCGCGTATCGCTGAGCGATACGAAAGCCTGGTGGCGGGCGGGGTGGGCCGGGAATGCTGTGGGCATGACGCAAACGATCGACGGCGACGGCTCGCCCACGCCGGAGCAGGCTGCGGCTGAGGAGAAGGCCGCGCGCCGGCTCCTCGAGGCCCTCCACTCCCGCGTGGCGTGCGACCCGGTGCGCGAATTCATCGGATCCACCGACCTGCCCGCGGCGTACCGCGTGCAGGAGCGCCTCACCCGGGGGCGCGTGGCGGGCGGCGCGAAGATCGTCGGCCGCAAGATCGGCCTCACCTCGAAGGCCGTGCAGGAGCAGATGGGCGTCGACCAGCCCGACTTCGGCGTGCTGTTCGACGACATGGACTTCGCCCCCGGGCAGATCGTGCCGATGGGCCACCTGCTGCAGCCCAAGGCCGAGGCCGAGGTGGCGTTCGTGCTGGGGAAGGACCTGGCAGAGGGCCCCCTCGACCACGCCCAGATGATCGACGCCATCGACTACGGCATGCCCGCCATCGAGATCTGCGACAGCCGCATCCGCGGGTGGGACATCCACTTCGGCGACACCGTCGCCGACAACGCCTCCGCCGGCGTCTACGTGCTGGGCGAGCCGCACAAGACGCTCGACGAGTTCACCCCCGTCGAGGTGGGCATGCGCATGCTCATCAACGGCGAGGAGGTGTCCACCGGCACCGGTGCCGACTGCCTGGGCGACCCGCTCAACGCGGTCGCGTGGCTGGCCAAGGCGGCGCGCGACTTCGGCGAGCCGCTCCGTGCGGGCCAGGTCATCCTCTCCGGGGCGCTCGGCCCGATGCGCCCCATCAGCCCCGGCGACGAGGTCACCGTGGAGATCACCGGGCTCGGCAGCGTCACCGCCCGATTCAGCGAAGGGAACGACAAGTGAGCAGCAAGACCAAGGTCGCGATCATCGGATCCGGCAACATCGGCACAGACCTGATGATCAAGGTCATCCGCCACTCCAAGAACCTCGAGATGGGCGCGATGGTCGGCATCGACCCCGAGTCCGACGGCCTGGCCCGCGCCAAGCGCATGGGCGTCCCCGCCACCCACGAGGGTGTCGAGGGCCTGGTCAAGCTGCCGAACTTCGACGAGATCGAGATCGTCTTCGACGCCACCTCGGCCAAGGCGCACGTGCACAACGCCGAGATCCTGCAGCCGCTGGGCAAGCGGATGATCGACCTCACCCCCGCCGCGATCGGCCCCTACGTGGTGCCCGCGGTGAACCTGGGCGAGCACCAGGACGCCGAGAACGTCAACATGGTCACCTGCGGCGGCCAGGCCACGATCCCCGTCGTCGCCGCCGTCTCGCGCGTCGCCCCCGTGGCCTACGCCGAGATCGTCGCGTCGATCGCGTCCAAGTCGGCCGGCCCCGGCACCCGCGCCAACATCGACGAGTTCACCGAGACCACCTCCGAGG
>CAZDSL010000007.1:0-5717 GCA_964507655.1 uncultured Mycobacteriaceae bacterium
GGGGCGCCTCGCGGGCGTGGGCGGCGAAGGCGCGCGCGGCGGTGGCGTCGTCCTCGGGCCGGATCACGCCGTCGATGAACCGCACCGCGTAGCGCAGCCCGGACGGGTCGGCGAGCAGCGCCGCCAGCCGCCCGACCGGTCGGCCGCGGGCCGCCTCGTCCGCCCACCGCCGCGCCAGGGCGACGGCGGCCGCCCCGCCGTCCGCGGGCCGCGCGGGCCGTGCCGTGGCCTGATCCGCCTGGGACATGCGCCCCTCCCGTCGATGCGTGCCGCCGTGCGCCGACGGCTCCAGTATGGGCCCGGCGCCGCGCGGGCGGTGTCCGCCGCGTGGAACGGCCCATTGGCGCGGCGGGCGCGCGCGGGAAGGCTCGCGGCCATGACCGTGCGCGCCGTGCCCCTGCCCATGCTGTGCACGCTGGGCGCGCTGTCGGCGGTGGGGCCCCTGGCCACCGACATGTACCTGCCGTCGCTGCCGACGGTGGCCGACGACCTGGGCGTCTCGGCGCCGACGGTGCAGCTCACGCTGACGGGGTTCATGGTGGGCATGGCGCTGGGCCAGCTGCTGGTGGGGCCGCTCTCGGACGGGCTGGGCCGGCGCCGGCCGCTGAGCGCGAGCCTGGTGGTGCTCGCGGCGGCCGGGCTGTGCTGCGCCATCGCGCCCACCGCCGCGGTGCTCATCGCGGCCCGGCTGGCGCAGGGCATGGCGGCGGGGGTGGGCATGGTGATCGCCCGCGCGGTGGTCTCCGACCGCGCCACCGGCGACGAGGCGGCCCGCACCTTCAGCCTGCTCTCGGTGATCATCGGCGTCGCCCCCATCACCGCCCCGCCCATCGGCGCCCTGATCGCCGTGCCGTTCGGCTGGCGCGGGGTGTTCGGCGCGCTCACCGTGTTCGCCGCGGTGCTGCTGCCGGTGATGCGGCGGCTGGTGCCGGAGAGCCTGCCGCCCGAACGGCGGCATCCCGTGCGGCTGCGTGCGTTCGCCCGCAACATCGCCGCGGTGCTCGCCGACCGCCGGTACCTCGCCTACATCATCACGTTCTCCATGGTTTACGGGGCGCTGTTCGGCTACATCTCGGCGTCGTCGTTCGTCGTCCAGGAGTTCATGGGCTACTCCGCCGGGGTGTATGCGGCGGTGTTCGCGTGCAATGCGGTGGGCCTGACGGCATCGAACGCGCTGAGCTCGCGGCTGGTGGGGCGCTTCGGCGCGCGGCCGCTGCTGCGGTGCGGGATCGTCGCCACCGCCGCCGCGGCCGTCGTGATGACCGTGCTCGCCGCGGCCGGCCCGGGCGCCCGCTGGCCTCTGCTGGCGGCGATGTTCGTGTTCACGTGCTCCACCGGCTTCGTGTTCGGCAACGCGACGGCGCTGGCGCTGGGCCGGGTGCGCGAGCGCGGCGGCACCGGCTCGGCGGTGCTGGGGGCGTCGCAGTTCACGGTGGGCGCGGTGGTCTCGCCGATGGTGGGGCTGGGCGCGAGCGCACTGCCGATGGCGCTGACGGCGCTGGGCTGCGCGGCGATCGCGGCGGCGGCGTTCGCCGGGGCGGGGCGCGCGGACCGCCGGGCGCGGGCCGTGGGCGCCGTCGCGTGAGCGCGGGCGGGGGCGGCGATAACGGGAGCGTGGGCCGACGTCCGGTCACGCCGAGACGGTGAGCCCCTCCACCATCGCGTCGACGCCGTCGAGCATGTCGACGGCGGCGGCCTCGATCGTCACCGTGAGCTGGGCCAGGTGCTGGCCCGCGGGATGCTCGGTGAGCAGGTACACGGTGGTGACGCACACCGTCTTGCCCTCGGCCTCATAGGTGCCGCGGATCAGCGCGCGGGTGCCGGGCGCGCCGGCGCCCTCCGCGGGCTCCACGCGGGCGATGGCCTCGCGCCAGCCGGGCATGCGGCGCGCGTCGCCGATGGCGCACGCCATGAACTCGCCGGCGTCGACGGTGCCGACGAGGGTGTTGTCCACCAGCACCGCGTTGGGCGACCAGCCGTCGCGGGCGCGGTCGACGGCCGCGAGCACCGTGCGGGCGCCGGGCAGCACGTCGGCGCCGAGGTCGGTCCACCCCTCCGCGGGCGGCACCTGGGCGGCGGGCAGGGAGGGTTCGGCCGGCCGCAGCGCGATGCCGGCGTCCTGGAGGTACTGCTGGACAGTGCGGGTGGCGTCGTCGCTCATGCCCGCCATTGTGCCAATCGGCCGCGCGCCGGATCCATCGCCCACATGGTGGGAAGTGCCGTTCACCAGGCCGCCGCAACCTATATACCGTTTCGGCATATGGGCGGGGATCCTCCCCGCCCGTATACGAGCAGGAGGGAGCGAGGGGATGACCATCCAGGACACGGGACGCGAGCGCGCACCGCTCACCGGCGAGGTCGACGTCGTGATCGTGGGCGCCGGCGTGGCCGGCATGTACGCGGTGCACCGGTTGCGCGGCGACGGACTGACCGTGCAGGCGTTCGAGGCGGCGAGCGGGGTGGGCGGCACCTGGCACCACAACCGGTACCCCGGCGCGCGCTGCGACGTGGAGAGCATCGACTACTCGTTCTCGTTCGACGACGCGCTGCAGCAGGAGTGGGACTGGTCGGAGCGCTACGCCACCCAGCCGGAGATCCTGCGCTACCTCGAGCACGTGGCCGACCGCTACGACCTGCGCCGCAGCATCGCCTTCGGCACCCGCGTCACCGAGGCCCACTACGACGAAGCCGCCGGCACCTGGCGCGTGCGCACCGACCGCGGCGACGAGCTGACCTGCCGCTTCTGCGTGTTCGCCTCGGGTTCCCTCTCGGCCGTCAACTATCCGGACATCCCCGGGCGCGAGGAGTTCGCCGGCACCGTCCTGCACACCGCCGCGTGGCCGCACGAGCCCGTCGACCTCGCCGGCAAGCGGGTGGGCGTCATCGGCACCGGGTCGTCGGGCATCCAGCTGGTGCCGGAGGTGGCGCGCGAGGCCGCGCACCTGACCGTCTTCCAGCGCACGCCCAACTACTCGATCCCCGCCGCCAACCGGCCGATCTCCGACGAGGAGCGGCGCGAGCAGAAGGCGGCCTACGCCGAGCGGCGCCGCGCCTCACGCCTCAGCGGCGGCGGGTCGCCGTTCGTGCCGCACCCCAAGAACACCCTCGAGGTGGACGCGGAGGAGCGCGAGCGGGTGTATGAGCACTACTGGACGCTCGGCGGCGTGCTGTTCTCGAAGTCCTTCCCCGACCAGCTGCGCAGCGAGGAGGCCAACGCGTTGGCCCGCGACTTCGCCGAGCGCAAGATCCGCTCCGTCATCGACGATCCGTCGGTGGCCGACGACCTGGTGCCCTCCGACCACCCCATCGGCACCAAGCGCATCGTCACCGACTCGGGCTACTTCCAGACCTTCAACCGCGACAACGTCGCCCTGGTCAACCTGCGGCGCACGCCCATCGAGCGGATCACCCCCGACGGCGTGGTCACCGGCGACGGGACGGCGCACCGGCTGGACGTGCTCATCTACGCCACCGGGTTCGACGCGGTGACCGGCGCGATGGACGCCATCGACATCCGCGGGCGCGGCGGCACTGCCCTGCGCGACGTGTGGGCCGGCGGCGTGCGCAGCTACCTGGGCCTGCAGGTGGCCGGCTTCCCCAACCTGTTCACGGTCAACGGCCCCGGCAGCCCGGGCGTGCTGGCCAACATGATCCTCACCTCCGAGGACCACGTGAACTGGATCGCCGACGCCATCGCGCACCTCGACAGGCAGGGGCTGACCACCATCGAGGCCACCGGGGACGCGGAGGCCGACTGGATGGACGAGTGCGCGCGGCTGGCCGGCCAGACGCTGTTCCCGCGCGCGAACTCGTGGTACGTGGGTGCCAACATCCCCGGCAAGCCGCGGGTGTTCATGCTCTACAGCGCCGGTTTCGGCAAGTACCGCGAGGTGTGCCGCGAGATCGTCGACGCCGGGTACAAGGGCTTCGCGTTGCGCTGACCGACGCCGCGAGCGGCACAGGGTGCCGGGCAGCAGGAAGGGGGCGACGGCCTGGCCGTCGCCCCCTTCCCCGTGCGCCGGCGCCCTCAGGGCCGGACGGTGCGGCGCCGCGCGGTGGGCACGCCGTCGACGGCCCGCCGGATGCGCGCGGCGGCCACCCGCAGCGGGGAGGCGACGCGCGGATCGAGGCTGGTGTGCCGGTTGGGGGCGCACAGCGAGATCGCGGCGGTGGCCGAGTGCAGCTCGCCGATGGGCGCCGCCACGCAGCTGAAGCCGCGGTGCGCGGGCCCCGACATCCAGGCCAGGCCCTCGGCGCGGATGCTGGCCGAGACGGGGGCGGGCACGCGCGGATCGCCGCGGCCGGCGAGCAGCACGGTGCCCAGTGCGGTGGACGCGGCGGGGATGCGGGCGCCGATGCGGGTGGGCACCGCCGCCTCGAGCCGGCCGCCCACCTTCTCCAGGTAGAGGACCTCGTCGCCCTCGAGCACCGCCAGGTGCACCACCAGGCGGGTGGCGGCGTGCAGCTCGTACATCACCGGCAGCGAGGCGGCGTGCGCGGCGTCCTGATCGACGGCCACGGCGCCGAGCTCCACGAGGCGGTAGCCCAGCCGGTAGTGCCGCCCCGTGCGGTGGATCCAGCGCAGGCGCACCAGGTGCTCGAGCATCCGGTGCACCGACGAGCGCGGCAGCCCGGTGCGCCGCACGATGTCGGCCAGCGAGAGGCCCGTGGTGTCCGCGCCGGGTTCGGCGAAGGCGTCCAGCACCACCGAGACCCGGTCGAGCAGCGCGGTGGGGTTGTCTGCGGCGCCGGCGAGGGCGGCCGGCGGCGGTGAGGTCAGCAGATCCGTCATGGCTTCTCCCGAACTGTGCGAGCACGCGAAGGCCACCGCCGCGGGGTGCGTACGATATGCCTTATCGGTATATGCCGAATAGTAACAGACGGTCGCCGGACGATGTTGCTTGTATCACTGTGCGGGACTGAATGAGTGCCGTGTCACATTCGGGCCCGCGCCCGCTCACCCCACCACCGGCCGGCCGAGGGGGCAAAAGGCGTGGCAGACGCGGTCGCGGACGATCGATTCGGGGCACTCCGGGTCGAACCAGCGGTCCACCACCGCCCAGTGCACCGGATGCTCCAGGTACTCGCCCGTCACCGCCGCGGCGTCGGTGTACTCCTGCTCCCACACGTGCGTCCACGGCGTCGGCCCCACCGATCCGTCCACGCGGCCCAGCCGCCACGCGCGGATCGAGCGGATGTGCCGGGGCATCGACAGCAGGTCGCGCTCGAACTCCGCCAGTGCCGCGTCGCCCGTGCCCGGCGCCACCCGCAGCAGCAGCGCCCGGTACACCGGCGCGCCGGTGGCCTGGTCCTCGTCAGGGGCCCGGTCCGCACCCGGTGCCTGGTCCGCGGCGGAGCCCGTCACCGCGTCCCGCCGCCGGCCGGCCGCGCCCGGCCCGTCGTCGCCGAACTCCGCCCCCTCGAGCGGCGCCGCTCCCGCGTCGCGCAGCAGCGCGTCGAAGTCCGCGCGGTGCCGCCGCCACTGCTCCTCGCCGGCGAACCCCAGCCGCACCATCAGCCGGCCGGCGCGCAGCGACCCGGGCAGCGGCCGGCCCACCACCAGGCGCCGGGCCTCCGCCGCCGCGGGAGACTCGCGCACCGCGCGTTCGAGCGCGTCCCACTCGGCGCCGCCGGCCTCATCGCCGTCGGCGGGATGGACCACGCGGATCACCTCATGCATCGGCCGACCCCTCCCCGTCGAGGGCCGGGGCCCCGCA
>CAZDSL010000007.1:5817-25092 GCA_964507655.1 uncultured Mycobacteriaceae bacterium
CCCGTCCCACCAGCCCCGCAGCGCCGGATCGCCCCGCCCGGCCCGCGCAGCCTCCCACCACGCCGCGACGCCGTCGAGCTCCCACACCGCCGTCACCGTGTTCGCGCCCTCGTGCCACATCGGCGGGCTCACCAGCAGCCGCGCCAGCCGCATGCCCCGCCCGGCCGCGCCCGGCGCGTACTCGCCGCGCAGACGCGCGACGAACTCGCGGGCCCGGCCCGGCCTGGTGACGATCCTGTCGACGATGAACACCTGCTCCGCCATGCCCCGGACGCTACGGGCGCGCGCCCGCCCGGGGAACGGCGCGGACCGCGACGCGGGAGGCGCGGTGCGCGGGTCAGCGGCGGCGCTTCCAGCTGCCCGGGTCCACCGGCACCGGCAGCCCGGTGCCCTCCTGCTTGGGCGCGGCCGCGAACGAGGCGGCGGCCTCGTCCACCTGGTCCAGCAGCTCGCGGGCCAGCGTGATCTCGGCCTCGTAGTGCCGGCGCGACCACTCCATGACGATCTGCGAGTACGCCCACGACGGCTCGCGCCGGGAGCTCTCGGCCCGCAGTGCGGCGCCGTCGCGCAGCTCGGCCATCTGGTCGATGTGCCGCTGCAGCATCTCCTTGAGCCGCGCCGGGTCGGACAGATGGCCCAGCCACAGGTGCAGCATGGCCGGGTGCTTGAGCACCGGGCGGTCGACGGGCTCGTCGGCGGCCCACCGGCGCAGCGCGGCCAGGCCCTCGTCGGTGATCCAGTAGACGCGCCGATTGCGGGCCTCGTCGGGGCTCGCCTCGGAGCGCACGTAGCCGTGCTTCTCGAGCCGCTTGAGCTCCGAGTACACCTGGCTGAACGACGGGCTCCAGTAGAAGTAGTTGAGGCTCCAGTCGGCCCAGGTCTTGATGTCGTAGCCGGAGAGCCCCTCGCCGAACGAGAGCGTGCCCAGCACCGCCCACGCGGTGGCGGGAAGCGAGGGCGGGACGGGCGTGCGGTCGTCGGTCACCCGGCCACGCTAACAGCGGCGGCACGCGGTGCCGCGCGAATCACCGAAGTATGCCTGATAGAAATACTTCGGCGGCCGATGCCCGTTCGCCCGCGCAGCCCCTCCAACTCCACTGTATACACCATTTCCGCAGCTCATGAGGACGGATTTCGTCGTGCATACTCACTCGCGCACGATCGGGACGAGGGAAGACGGGGCGCGCATGACGGTCTACACAGCGGGATGGGACGACGGGCCGGGAGCGGCCGGCACCGCATCACTGGTGGGCGGCAAGGCCGCACGCCTCGGCGCACTCGCGCGGCTGGACGGGGTGGACGTGCCCCGCGGCTACTGCGTGACCACCGCGGCGTACACCCGCATACTCGACGACGCGCCCACGGTCCGCGCCGCGCTCGAACGGCTGCGCACCGCCGACGGCGCCGGTGCGCCGGCCGCAGCCGCGCGGGTGCGCGCCGCGATCGAGAGCCGGCCCGTTCCTGCCGACGTGGCGGCGGCGATCGCCGCCGCCCACGCCGCGCTCCTCGGCGACACGCCGTGCGCCGTGCGATCGAGCGCCACGGCCGAAGACCTGCCGGACGCCTCGTTCGCGGGGCAGTACGACTCGTTCCTCGACATCACGGGCATCGATGCGGTCCTCGAGCACATTCGGCGCTGCTGGGCCTCGCTGTTCACCGACCGGGCCGTCGCTTATCGCCGGCGCCATCGCGGCGGTGCCACAGCGATGGCGGTGATCGTGCAGGCGATGGCGCCCGCCGAGGTGTCGGGCGTCCTCTCCACCGCCGACCCGGTGACGTCCGACCGCACCGTCACCGCGATCGACGCCGTGCGCGGGCTGGGCGACGGCCTGCTGTCCGGCCGCGTCCCGCCCGAGACCGTCCGCGTCCGCGGCGGCGCCGTGCTCGCCGATACTGCGCTCGCCGATGCAGGGCGCGGCGACGCGGCTCTCTCCAGCACGGGGCTCGCCGGTACAGAGCCCGCCGGGCGGGTCCTCACCGACGCGCGGGCACTCGCCCTCGCACGGCTGGGCCGGCGGATCGAGCGGCACTTCGGCCACCCGCAGGACATCGAGTGGTGCATGGCCGGCGACACGATCCGCGTGGTGCAGGCCCGCCCGATGACCGCGCTGTTCCCGGTGCCCCGGGTGGACGGGTCGGACGGGCTCGGCCCGCGCCGTGTGTACGTCTCGGTGGGGCACCAGCAGATGATGACCGACGCGATCCGGCCGCTGGGGATATCGGTGTGGAGCATGACCAGCCCCGCCCCGATGCGGCACGCCGGCGGACGCCTGTTCGTCGACGTCACCGGGATGCTCGCCGATCCGGCCACCGGGGCGCGGCTGATCGAGACGCTCGGCCGCTCGGACGGCCGTATCGCAGCGGCGCTGCAGAGCGTGGTGGACCGCGACGGATTCCTCGCCGAGGGCCCCGCCGACGGCGCGGTCCCGGTCCCGCCCGCGACGCCGCCGCCGCTCCTCGACGCCGACCCCGCGGCCGTCACCGGGCTCGTCGCCGAGGCCGGTGCCGCACATGCGCGGGCCGAGCGCGCTCTCGCCGCGGCGACGGGCACCGCGCTTCTCGACGCGATCGCCGAGGACCTCGGCGCGCTCCAGCGACAGCTCACTTCGCCGCGGAGCGGGCAGGTGCTCGCCACCGCGTCCGCGGCCGCCGAGTGGCTGGCGGACCGGCTCGACGAGTGGCTGGACGACCGTGGCGCGGCCGACACCCTCGTCCGGGCGGTGCCGCACAACATCACCGCCGAGATGGGCCCCGCACTGCTCGAGGTCGCCGACGCGGCGCGGCCCCACCCCGCCGTGGTGCAGCTCCTGCGCGCCATCGACCCGGCCGACCCGCACCCCGGCCTGCCCGCCGAACTCGCCGCCGCGGCCGGCGGGGACACGGCGGCCCGCGCACTGCGCGGCTTCCTCGAGCGGTACGGGATGCGCTGCGCCGGGGAGATCGACATCACCCGTGCCCGGTGGAGCGAGCACCCGGCGGAGCTGGTGCCCGCCGTCCTGGCCGACATCGACCGGTTCGCTCCTGGCGAGGGCGCCCGCCGCCACGCCGCGGGACTGCGCGCCTACGCCGAGGCGCGCCGGTCCGTGCTCGACCGCGTGCGGGCGCTGCCCGACGGCGGGTCGAAGGCCGAGCAGACCCGGCGGATGATCGACCGCGTCCGCGCCTTCACCGGATACCGCGAGTATCCGAAGTACGCGATGATCCGCCGGTACGGCCTCTACCGGCGGGCACTGCAGAGCGAGGCGGAGCGGCAGGTGCGCGCGGGGGTGCTGACGGCACCGGACGACGTCTGGTACCTGCACTTCGACGAACTGCGCGAGCTGGTGCGCACCGGCCGCAGCCGCGGGCCTCTGATCCGCGCGCGGCGGGCCGAGTTCCAGGCGCACCGGGGTTTGCGCGCTCCGCTGGTGCTCACCTCGGACGGCGAGACGATCGACGCGGGGCACTCCCGGGTCGGCGTACCACCGGGCGCGCTGGCCGGGCTGGCCGTGTCGGCCGGCGTGGCGGAGGGGCGGGCGCGCGTCGTCGCCACCCTCGCCGACGCCCGCCTCGGGCCCGGCGACATCCTCGTCACCGCCTGCACCGACCCCGGCTGGACGCCGGTGCTGCTCGGCATCGCCGGCTTGGTCACCGAGGTCGGCGGGGTGATGACGCACGGGGCGGTGATCGCCCGCGAATACGGCCTGCCCGCCGTCGTCGGCGTCGACGGGGCCGCCCGCCGGATCCCCGACGGCGCCCTGATCCGCGTCGACGGGACGCGCGGCCACGTCGAGATCCTGGACGAGCCGTCCGGCGTGGAGCGCCGCGTCAGGGGTTGAGCGGCCGGTTGACCCAGGTGCCGTCGGCGCGCGGGAACCAGCCGCCCGCCGCGTGGCTGCCGCCGTCCACGTGCACCGTGGTGCCGGTGACGTACCGGGCCAGGTCCGAGGCGAGGAACAGCGCCGGCCCCGCCACGTCCTCCGGCCGGCCCGGCCCGCCCAGCGGCGCCCACAGCGGCCACTTGTCGCGGTCCTCCTCGGCCACCAGGCGCGCGTACGGCACCTGCGGCGTCTCGATGAGGTCGGGGGCGACGGCGTTGACGCGGATCCCGTGCCGCCCCACCTCCAGCGCCAGGCTGCGGGTGAAGTGCCGCAGCGCCGCCTTGTAGGCCGAGTACATCGTCTGCCCCGGGATGCCGCGGTGCGCCTCGACGGTGGTCATGTTGATGATCGAGCCGCCGCGGCCGCGGGCGATCATCCCCGGCAGCAGCGCGTGCGTCATGTGCAGCGCGTGGTCGAGGTTCACCGCGGCCAGCGGGCCCCACTCGGCGGGGTCGGCATCGGCGAACATCGTGGCGGGGCGCAGGAAGTGGCCGACGTTGTTGACCAGCACGTCGGGCTCGTAGCCGATGCAGCGCTGCGCCGTGGCCGGGTCGGTGGCGTCGGCCTCGAGCACCGTCAGCCCCGGCACCGCGCCGGCGAGCTCCGCCAGCGCGGCGGCGTCGGTGTCGACGGCCACGACCGCCGCGCCGTGCTCGGCGAACAGCCGCACCACCGCCGCGCCGATGCCCCGGGCGCCGCCGGTGACCAGCGCGGTGCGGCCGTCGAGCAGGCCGGCGCCGGGCCCCGTCACCGCGCGTCCGCCCGCGTCAGCTCCACCATTTCGGCGATGGCCCGGTGGGCGTCGCCCTGCTCGTAGCCCAGCAGCGCGGTCTCGGCCGCGTCGGTCTCGTAGGCGATGGTGTTGCCGCGGCCCTGCACGATGAACGGGTCGGGCATCATCGGGTGCTCCTCGTCGCGCTCGACCAGCCGCACCGGCGAGCCCGCGGCGTCGAAGAAGGCCTGGAAGTACTCGCGGAAGCTGAAGTTGGCGTCGCCCACCAGGTAGGCGCGCCCCGCCTCGCCGCGGTGCAGCGCGCCGTGCGCCGCCTGCGCGAGCGAGCGCACCGACATGTAGTTGGTGCCGCCGGCGGGCGCGAAGTCGGGCACGTCCGGCAGCTCGCGGTCGGCCCACTGGATGAACCGGCGGATCCGGGCCATCGGCGCGCCGGGGATGACGCCGAGGATCGACGGCGGGTTGAGGGTGCACGAGGCGAAGTCGGCGTCGGCGAGCGCGCGGGCCCCCTCGTCGGCGAGCTCCCGGGCGCGCACGTAGGGGTTGCCCTCCGCCAGCTCGGGCTGCACCTGGTGGTAGTAGCTGCCGATCTGCACGAACCGGCGCACCCCGGCCTTCTTGGCCAGCGCCGCGAACCCCGGCACTCCGCCGATCTGCGTGCGCTGCCAGAACTCGTCGGCGTCCACCGTGCGCGGGAGGTGCCGGATGTCGTTGCCCGCGGCGAACACGACGCCCTCGAACGGCGCCAGATCGCCGGTGGTGAAGTCGCCCGCCGAGTAGTCGCCCAGCAGCACCGGGAACTCCGAGGCCACCGTGCCGGGCGCCGGCTCGTGGCGCGCGGCGAGCGTGACGTCGTCGCCCTGCTCGCGCAGGTGCGAGGCGAAGTGGGTGCCGATCATTCCCGTGCCGCCGACGATCAGAACCTTCATCATCATCCTCTCCCGGCGCCCGCCCCCGCGGCGGCGCGCCTGCCGTGCTTCGCCCCAGGCTGTGCGGCCTGGCACACCGGTGTACAGCGCGCTTCCCACGCACCGAGAGCCGCGGCGTCCGCCGTCCGGGACGGTGCATTATGCGCAGGCGGCCCGCGGGCCTACCGTCGTCACGGACCCCGGCGCCCAGGCTCCGGCGGGTCCCCCCGGAAACACCGCCGGCCCCCGGCGACGAAGGAGAAGCCATGGCCAAGAAGCTCCCCCCGACCCCCGCGCATGACACCACCGTCGACCTGCTTGTGATCGGCTCCGGCACCGGCATGGCCGCGGCGCTGACCGCCCACGAGGAGGGCCTGTCCACGCTGATCGTCGAGAAGACGGCGTGGGTGGGCGGCTCGACCGCGCGCTCGGGCGGCGCCTTCTGGGTGCCCGACAACCCGATCCTCAAGGAGGCGGGCGCCGGCGATTCGATGGACCGGGCCGTCGAGTACGTGCGCGCCGTCGTCGACGGCACGGCCCCCGCGGAGCGCGGCCAGTCGTTCCTCGACCACGGCACCGCCGCCGTCGAGATGCTGCGCCGCACCACGCCGCTCAACCTGTTCTGGTCCAAGGGCTACTCGGACTACCACCCGGAGCAGCCGGGCGGCAGCGCCGCGGGCCGCACCTGCGAGAGCCGCCCGTTCGACGCGTCCGTGCTGGGTGCGGAGCGGCCGCGCCTGCGCCCCGGGATGATGGAGGCCGGGCTGCCGATGCCCATCACCGGCGTCGACTACCGGTGGATGAACCTCATGGTGCGCAAGCCGGCGAAGGCGTTCCCGCGCATCTTCCAGCGCCTCTCGCAGGGCGTGGGCGGCAAGCTCCTCAAGCGCGAGTACATGGCGGGCGGCCAGGCTCTGGCGGCCGGGCTGTTCGCCGGCGTGCTGCGCGCCGGCATCCCGGTGTGGACGCAGACCTCGCTGGTGCGGCTCATCGAAACCGACGGCAAGGTCACCGGCGCCGTCGTCGAGCAGGGCGGTAGCGAGTACACCATCACGACCCGCCGCGGCGTGGTGCTCGCCGCCGGCGGCTTCGACCACGACCTGGCGATGCGCCGCAAGTTCCAGTCGGAGCGGCTGCAGGAGAACGAGTCGATGGGCGCCGAGGGCAACACCGGCGACGCGATCCGCGCCGCCCAGGAGGTGGGCGCGGGCACCGGGCTGATGGACCAGGCCTGGTGGTTCCCGGCCGTCGCGCCGGCCAAGCCCGGCTACCCGCCGATGGTGATGCTGGCCGAGCGCGCGCTGCCCGGCTCGTTCATCGTCGACCAGACCGGCCGCCGCTTCACCAACGAGGCCAAGGACTACATGTCGTTCGGCCAGACGGTGCTGGAGCGCGAGCAGGCGGGCGACCCCGTCGAGTCGATGTGGATCATCTTCGACCAGAAGTACCGCAACAGCTACGTCTTCGCGGGCTTCCTCTTCCCGCGCATGGCCATCCCCGGCTCCTGGTTCAAGGCGGGCACCGCGCACGCCGCCGACAGCCCGGCCGCCCTGGCGCAGTCGGCGGGCCTGCCGGCCGAGGCCTTCACCGAGACGTTCGAGCGGTTCAACGTGTCGGCCGCCGCGGGCAGCGACGAGGACTTCGGCCGCGGCCGCAGCGCCTACGACCGCTACTACGGCGACCCCACGGTGCAGCCCAACCCCAACCTGCGTCCCCTCGACCACGGCCCGTACTACGCCGTGAAGATGACGCTGAGCGACCTGGGCACCTGCGGCGGCGTGCTCGCCGACGAGCGGGGCCGGGCGCTGCGTGAAGACGGCACCGCCATCGACGGGCTCTACGCGATCGGCAACACCGCCGCCAACGCGTTCGGCCACTCGTACCCGGGCGCGGGCGCCACCATCGGCCAGGGCATCGTCTACGGCTACATCGCGGCGCGCGACGCGGCCGGGAAGTAACGCCATGGGACGGCTCGACGGCAAGGTCGCCGTGGTCACCGGCGCCGCGCAGGGCATGGGCGCGGCCACGGCCCGGCTGTTCGCCGACGAGGGCGCGCGCGTGGTGCTCACCGACGTGCTGGACGACAAGGGCGCCGCGGTGGCCGCGTCGATCGGCGACGCCGCGGTGTACGTGCACCACGACGTGACCGACGAGGACGGCTGGGCCAC
This sequence comes from uncultured Mycobacteriaceae bacterium, assembly GCA_964507655.1. Lineage (GTDB taxonomy): Bacteria > Actinomycetota > Actinomycetes > Mycobacteriales > Mycobacteriaceae > Tomitella. The sequence goes on from CAZDSL010000007.1 coordinate 13,487, forward strand.
GGTGGCCGACGCCGCGCTGGAGCGGTTCGGCGGGCTCGACATCCTGGTGAGCAACGCGGGCGTCATGCACTGGGCCGCGATCGAGGAGCTCTCGGCGGACAAGACGCGCGCGCTGCTCGACGTCAACGTGATGGGCGCGCTGCTGGGGGCCAAGGCCGTGGTGCCGCACATGAAGCGCGCGGGCGGCGGGGTGATCGTCACGATCTCGTCGGTCGACGGGCTGCGCGGCGTCAACGGCCTCGCCGGCTACTCCGCCAGCAAGTGGGCGGTGCGCGGACTGTCGAAGGCGCTGGCCTTCGAGCTGGGGCCGGCCGGGATCCGCGTCGTGTCGGTGCACCCAGGCGGCGTCGACACCGCGCTGGGCAACCCCACCGGGCGCACCGGGGCCGAGCTGCAGTCGAGCTACACCGGGGTGCCGCTGCAGCGGATCGGCGAGCCGGACGACATCGCGCGGGTGACGCTGTTCGCCGCGTCCGACGACGCCCGGTACATGACCGGCGCGGAACTCGCGGTGGACGGCGGCTGGTCGGCCGGCACGTACTACCCGGGCCTGCCGGGCACGCCCGATGCGCTGATGCCGCACTGAGCCCGTCGGCGCTGCACTCCGCGCCCCGCCACCCCCCGGGAACCGGGCCGGTGGCGGGGCGCGATGCCGTTGCGGTGCGGGCACGGCGGGCCCCGCACGCCCGCATGCGTCCGCCCAGTGGGAGAAGCGCGCTGGGCTCATCGATTTGATCCAGATCACATCTAACGTGCAGTCGCATGACTACACGGCATATCGGCAGACTCCTCCGCGGCGTGCCCCCGACCACACGACGGCGCATGGGCATCGCGGCGGCCCTCGCCAGCGCGGCGCTTCTCACGGGATGTGTGAGCGGCTCCGGCAGCACGGACGCCGCCGGACCCCCATCGCAGACGGCTTCGACGGGCCTGGTCAACGTGGAGGAGAACCCAGGCACCCCCGTCAGCGGCGGCACGTTGAGCTTCGCCGGCTATTCGATGCCGTCGAGTCTGGACCCCAGCAAGACCCAGCCCGCCGGCGCCACCGGCGGCACCGAGATGGCGAGCATCTACGACTTGCTCGTTCGCTACGACGCCTCCAGGCAGGAGTATGTCCCGCAGCTGGCGGAGTCGCTCACCGAGAGCCCCGACCACCTCACCTGGACCATTGGGCTGCGTGACGGCATCACCTTCTCCGACGGCACCCCCCTCGACGCCCAGGCCGTCATCGCGAGCATCGACCGCTTCAACGCGCAGCACGGGCCGAACAGCGCGCAGTGGATGGAGAATGTCGCGGGTACTGCGGCTACGGACCCGCACACCGTGCAGATCACTCTCAACGCCCCGTGGAACGCGCTTCCAGCCATGCTCACGTTCGGGCACGGCATGATCGTCGCCCCTGCGGCCTACGCCGACCCGGGGAATTTCACGCCCATCGGCGCCGGGCCGTTCACGGTGACCTCGTTTGCGCCGGCCAGTTCGCTCGAACTCGCGCCGCGTGCGGACTACTGGGACGGAAGCCCCTACCTCGACAGCCTCAAGTTCGTCGACATCGCCGGCGACCAGCCACGAGTCGAAGCGCTCCGGTCCGGCGGCATACAGATGACGTTCCTGCGCTCGGCGAAATGGATCGACGAGATGATCGGCTCGTGGCCGGGGTTCCACGAACTGATGAGCCTAGGCTGGGTGATCCCCATCAACGTCCGCGAAGGCCATCCGGGCGCGGATCCGCGGGTGCGCAAGGCGATCGCACTGGCGATCGACCCCGACGTGATCAACCAGCGGGCGTTCGCCGGGGACGAGCTTCCCACCACCAAGATCTTCCCCGAGTGGTCACGGTGGCACAACGACGTCCCCGGCTACACTCTGGACACTGCCAAGGCGAGCCAACTGGTAGCCGGGGCCAAAGCCGACGGGTTCGACGGCGATCTCGTCTTCCTTACCGTCAATACTCCGGAGATGCGGTCGGTCGCCACGGCTGCACAGGCGATGCTGAACGCCGTGGGCTTCAACGTGGACGTGCAGTACGCCGCCACCGTGACGGACATGGTCAAGCGGATGTACGTGGACTACGACTTCGACCTGGCCGTCTCATCGAACAGCGTATCGGACCCGCTCGCCACCCTTCGCCTCCCCGCGGCACTGAGCAGTACATCAGCCAACAACATCTCGGGATACAGCACCCCCGACATGGACCGGCTGCTGGCCGAGGCCAAGTCCGCGACCACCCCCGACCAGCAGAAGTCCGCACTCAGGGCGGTCGAGCAGACGATCCACGACGAGGTGCCGATGGTGTCCGTGAGCTCCGGCGAGAACTTCGTCGCCTGGTCCGATGACGTTCACGGCGTGCTGCCCAGCAACGACTCGATCGTCCTGCTCGGAAAGACCTGGATCGGCTGACCCTGCCCGCACGACCCGGCTCGGCGGGCGGCCGGCGCCGGCCGCCCGGACGACTACGCGCACCGCGGCCCGTTCGCCTTCACGGGAGTGTTGCACAGCGTGCGCGTGGATCCGCCGGGCGATGGCGACGACATCTCCGCCAAGGAACGCCGGCGCATGGAGCTCGCAATGCAGTGACGGGCCGGCGACGCGGCCTCCCCCGCAGCCGGCGGGAGGCCGCGTCGTCAGTACGCGATCGATCCGCCGTCCACCACGAACACCTGGCCGGTGATGAAGCTGCCGGCGTCGGAGGCCAGCAGCAGGGCCGGCCCGGCCAGCTCGTCGGGGGTGCCGAGGCGCCCCAGCAGCGACATGTCGGCCATCGCGGCGATCGCCTCGGGCGGGTTCTGGCGCACCATGTGGGTGTCGATGGACCCGGGGGCCAGCGCGTTGACCCGGATGCCCTGGGCGGCGTAGGCGGCGGCCATCGAGCGGGTGGCCGAGGCGAGCGCCGATTTGCCGGCCGCGTAGATGGAGACCTTGGGCGAATACATGAACGCGCCCACCGACACCACGTTGACCACCGCCGCGTGCGCGCTGGCCTCGAGGTGCGGCAGGGCGGCCTGGACGAGGAACACCGGGCCGCGCACGTTGACCTCGAAGGACTTCTGCCACGCCTCCGCCGTCTGCTTCCCCATCGGCTGCGCCAGCGGATTGGCGGCGTTGTTGACGACGATGTCTATGCCGCCGAACTCGGCGGCCGCGCGGTCGACCAGCGCCTGCAGCCCGTCCAGGTCGCCCAGGTGGGTGGGCACGCCCAGCGCCGCGCCGCCGAGGCCGCGCAGGTGCCGCTCCGCCGCCGCGCACGCGTCCGGCTTGCGGCTGGCGACCACCACGTTCGCCCCCGCGGCCAGGTAAGCCTCGGCGATGGCCAGGCCGATCCCGCGGGTGCCGCCCGTGATGACGGCGGTGCGGCCGGTGAGGTCGAACGCGGCCTCGAGCCATGCGCGGTCGACTGTGTTCGTCATGGGGCTCCCTGTCGTCGGATCCGGCGGAACGCGATGGTGATCCCGCCCACATAAAAACCTTACAGCCCGTAAGGTAATGGTGTGCAGAGTTCGGGCAGGGGCCGTCGGCGCGACCCGGTGCGCCACCGCGCGGTGCTCGACGCCACGGTCGCGGTGCTCGTCGAGTACGGCTACGACGGGCTCACGCTCACCGAGGTCGCGCGCCGCGCGGGCGTCGGCCGGCCCCTCCTCTACCAGTGGTGGGGGTCCAAGCCCGCGCTGGTGCAGGAGGCGCTGTTCCGCCCGCCCTCCACCGACCGGCCCGTGCCCTCTGGCGACGGCTTCACCGCCGACTTCACCGCGCTGGTGGAGGACGTGGTGGCGCTGTACTCGCGGCCGGAGATCCGCGCCGGGCTCACCGGCCTGATCGTCGACATGATCCGCCGGCCCGCGCTGCTGGAGGAGACGGAGCGGCGCTTCCTGGGCCCCGCGCGCGCCCGTTACGCCGCCGTCCTCGAGGAGGGCCGGCGCGAGGGCATGGTGCGCGACGGCGTGGACGCCGGCCAGATCCTCGACACCCTGCGCGGCGCCGTGTGGTTCGCCACGATGCTGGACCCCGACGTCGACGCCGAGGCACTGGTGGACCGCACCACCGAGATGCTGCTGCACGGCATCGTCCCCCGCACCGCCGACAGAACGGACCGAGCATGACCGACACCGACAACCCCGCCGACCGCGCCTGGTCCGAGATCCTGGTCGACGCCGTGGAGCCCGGCATCGTGGTGCTCACGATGAACCGCCCCGCACGCCTCAACGCGCTGGCGGCGGGCATGCTCGAGGAGATGCGGACGGCGCTGCGCGCGCTGGACGAGGACCCCGACGTCCGCGTCGTGATCCTCACCGGGGCCGGCGGCGCCTTCTGCGCGGGGGCCGACGTCAAGAGCGCGGCGGAGAACCGGCGCGAGCCGGACCCGGACGCCAACCCGGTGGCCGTCACCTTCGCCTCCCAGGAACGCATCGCCTCGCTGCACGAGCTGATCCACCGCATGCGCACCCCCGTGCTCGCCGCCGTCGACGGGGTGGCCGTGGGCGGCGGGTTCTCCCTGGCGCTGGCCTGCGACGTGCGGTTCGCGGGGCGGTCGGCGCGCTTCGGCTCGGTGTTCATCACCCGCGGCGTGTCCTCGTGCGACATGGGCACGAGCTACCTGCTGCCCAAGATCGTCGGGGTGTCGCGCGCCGCCGAGCTCATGCTCACGGGCCGGGTGTTCGAGTGCGACGAGGCGCAGTCGATGGGGCTGGTGCAGGACGTGGCGCCCGACGGCGAGGTCGTGGAGCGGGCGCGCGTGACGGCCCGCCAGATCGCGGCCAATCCGCCGATGGGGGTGTGGATGACCAAGGAGACGCTGTGGCAGAACATCGACGCCCCCTCGTACCGGCATGCGCTCGACATGGAGAACCGCACCCAGGTGATGTGCACGTTCAGCGGCGAGATCGAGGCCGCGTTCCGCGCGTTCGTCGACCGCACCGAGCCCCGATGGAAGCACCTGTGACGGGCCCGGGCGCGGCCGGCGGACGCGCGGCGGTTCAGCGGTTGGAGTTGCCGAAGTCGACGGGCAGGCGCACTCCGGTCATGTACTTGGCCTCGTCGGAGCACAGCCACGCCACCACGTCGGCCACGTCCTGGGGCTCGAGGATCTCGTAGGGCAGCGTGTTCATGAAGATCGGCGCCAGCGTCGCGGCGTGCTGCGCGATGAGCGGGTCCATGTCGGCCGACATGTCCATGCCCGTGCGCACGCCCGCCGGGTGCACCGTGTTGACGCGGATGCGGTGCTCGCCCAGCTCGTTTGCCATGGTCTTGGCCAGGCCCACCACGCCGAACTTCGTGGCGCTGTAGTGGGCGGTGAACGGCGTGCCCTTGAGGCCGGATTCGGAGCTGGTGAACACCATCGCGCCGCCCTCGCCCTGCTCGATGAGGTACGGGATGGCGGCCTTGGCGGTGTTGAACGTGCCGGTGAGGTTGACGTCGATCATCTCCTGCCATTCGGCGGGGGTGATCTCCCAGGACATCCGGCCCACGCAGATGCCCGCGTTGGCGATCACGATGTCGAGCCGGCCGAACATGTCGGTGCCGGCGCGCAGCGCGGCGCAGAGCGCGTCGAAGTCGCGGGTGTCGGCGACGGTGGCGACGATCTTGCCGCCGGCGGCCTCCACCAGGCGCACCGTCTCGTCGAGGTCGGCGCGGGTGGCGCCCGGGTACGACGTCGAATCGAACTCCGCGCACACGTCCACCGCGATGATGTCGGCGCCCTCGGAGGCGAGCGTCACCGCCTCGGCGCGGCCCTGGCCGCGTGCCGCCCCGGTGATGAAGGCGACCTTGCCCTCGAAACGTCCGCTCATCGTCGTTCTCCTGTCGCGTCGGAAAGCATCAACCGCTTCACCGTGGCACGATGTGGCGCGCGGCACAGTCGGTTCTCCCGCCGTCCGGTCACCTGCGTATCGTGGCCGCCGTGTGCGGGCCGCGCACGCGGAATCCGCGCACCGGCAGGCACCGGGCCGACGAACAGGAGCGCCACGATGGAGTACCGCACACGGCCGGAGACCCCCGCCGACGTCCCCGCCATCCGCGCGATCATCGTCGCCGCGTTCCCCACGGCCGAGGAGGCCGACCTGGTCGACGCCCTGCGCGCCGATCACGGCGCGTGGATGCCCGGGCTCTCGCTGGTGGCGGTGGACGGCGACGGCGCCGTCGTGGGGCACGCGCTGCTCACTCGGTGCCGCATCGGCGACACCCCGGCCCTTGCGCTGGCCCCCTGCTCGGTGGCGCCCGGGCGGCAGCGGACGGGCGCCGGGTCGGCGGCGATCCGCGCGGCACTCGAGGCGGCCCGGTCGGCCGGCGAGAACGCCGTCGTGGTGCTGGGCCATCCGGAGTACTACCCGCGGTTCGGATTCACCCGCGCCTCGGGATTCGGCATCCGCGCACCGTTCACCGCGCCCGACGAGGCGCTGATGGCGCTCGGCCTGGATCCGACCCGGGCCGTGCCGTCCGGCACGATCGCCTACGCGGAGGCGTTCGGGGTCTGAGCGGCTCTGCGCTTCCAGCGGCGCGCGTTCCGCGCTCGGGACGGATTCTGGTGCCGCAGCGCCCCACCGCCGCCTCACCCCAGCGTGATCGCCCTGCGCGCCAGCACCCACCGGCCGTCCACCACACGGAACTCGTCGTCGTAGCGGCCCATGTTCACCACGCGCGGGCGCGCATCGGTCGCCATGTAGAACCGCCACAGCGACACGGCCGTGGCGGTGGCCCCGTCGTCCGCCACAGAGATGTCGCTGCAGTCGACCACGTGCCGGGTGTGGCTGCCGGCGCCCACGGTGCCCGCGTCGCGGCGACCCTGCGCACCACGCGCGATCTGCTCGATCCCGCGAGCCGTGGTCGCCGCCAGCCCGGTGCGGGCGTCGGCGGGCATGATCCACTCGGCGTCGGGGGCGAAGCAGGCGCAGTAGTCGTCGATCGTGCCGTCGTCGGCCAGGTGGGCGATGCGCGCGATGAGCGAACGGATCTGTTCGGAATCGCACGCCCGCCCGGCGGCGGCGGTGTTCTCGGTGGTCATCGCTTCCTCATCCTTCACGGCGGCAACGGGATCGGCTCGGCGGGCCGCGCGCCGCAGCGCGGGGCCCGCCGTGCCGCGAGACTCCCGCACCGCCGCGCGCGGGCCGAGGCGGCGTCCCGTCGACCGGGAACCGGCCTCAGCGCGCCACCCACGCCTTGCCGAGCAGCATGATGCCGCTGTAGCTGTACTCGCCGCCGTGCACCGCCGGGTTCCAGGCCACCATGGTGGGCCGCGCGCCGTAGTTCACCACGGGCGCCACCTCGTTGAACCGCGCCTGCAGCCGGTCGATCACCGAGCGCTGCGTGTCCACGTCGGGCGCGGCGCCCAGCTCGGCGAGCAGCGCGTCGACCTGCTCGTCGGCGAACCCGCTCACGTTGTTCGACGACGAGCTGTCGAAGGCCTTGAACAGGGGGAGGTAGGGCGCGGAGGGCGACGCGTTGACGGCGCTGGCCATGAGGTCGAAATCGTGCTCCGCATACGCGCGCCGGATCACGTCGGCCGTGGTGGCCACGTACTGGATGTCCACCGTGAAGCCCACCCGGTCCAGCATCGACTGCACCGCGAGCGCCTGCTCCCGCGTCTCCGGCGACTGCACCGCCACATAGGTGAGCCGGCCGTCGAAGCCGTCGGCCTCGGCCTGCTGCAGCAGCGAGCTCGCCAGCTCCGGATCGTAGGCGGCGGCCTGCACCTCCGGGTGCAGCTCCGACCAGGAGGGGAACAGCTCCGGCTCGGCCGAGCGCAGGCCGTTGTCCACCCGCTGGGTGAACAGGTCCTGGTCGATGGCGGCGACGATCGCCCGGCGCACGCGCACGTCGTTGCCGGCGCGGCCCTCGCGGGCGTTGATCATCATCACCTGGCCCATCGGCAGGTCGTCCATGTACCCGGTGGCCCCGGCCGACCGCATGCCGGAGATGAGCTCGGCGCTGAGCACCATCGTCATGTCCAGCTGGCCCGAGCGCAGCGAGTCCCACCGCGCCTGGTCGCTGTCCAGCGGCACGAAGCGCAGCCCGTCCAGGTACGGCGCGCCGCCGTAGTAGTCGGCGCGCGCCTGCAGCTGCAGCGCCTCGGCGGGCGCGAAGCTCTGCAGCACGAACGGCCCGGCGCCCACGGGCGTGAACTGCCCGCCGGCGTCCGACGCGGGCGCCACCACCATCCCGAGCCCCTGCGTGAACAGCACCGGGAAGTCCTTCCAGGGCAGCGCCAGGTGGAACGCGAGCGTGTGCGGGTCGAGCACGTCCACCCCGGTGACCAGCGACCGCCACGTCTGCGCGTCGGCGCCGCGGTGCGTCACGTAGCGGTCGATGCTCGCCTGCACGGCCGCGGCGTCCAGCGGCGTGCCGTCGCTGAAGGTGACGCCGTCGCGCAGCGTCATCGTCCAGGTGGTGCCGTCGTCGCCCGCGGTGAGCGACCGGGCCAGCTGGGGCTTGAAGGAGTGCGTGCCGGTGTCGTAGCGCATGAGCGTGTCGTACAGCGCCGCCAGCGCGGTGCCGCCGGTGTACCCGGAGACCTGCGTGACGGCCGGGTCGAGCGACGCCGGGAACGAGTACGCGCCGAAGGTGAGCGTCCCGCCCCGCACCGGGTCGCCGGTGGGCTCCTGGACGTTGAGGAATCCGGGCTGCGAGAGCGCGATGTCGGGCCCCGAGGATTCGGGGGCGGCGGACGTGGAGGCGCACGACGACAGCACCGCGGCGCCCGCGGCGACGGCGGCGAGCATGCCTGTGCAGCGGCGCAGCGCGGCGCACCGGTGGGTTTTGCGCATCAGGGGGCCTTTCTCGGAGGGTGTCGGGGCCGGCCGGTCGGCACGGGCCGCGTCGTAGACGTTTGTCTGCACACTAGGCGCGCCGGGCAGCCGCGCCGAGGCCTTCCTCCCGCCGGATGGGCGCACCGGCCATCGCATAGCCTTCGGGCATGCCATCGGATCCGCCCGACGCCCGCCCGCACCCCGCCGGGCCCGACGCCGTCCGCGCCGCCGTGATCGACGCGGCGGGGCGCCACTTCGCCGCCCGCGGGCTCGGCGCCGGCCTGCGCGACATCGCGCGTGACGCGGGGGTGAACCTGGGCCTCATCCACCGGTACATCGGCAACAAGGACGACCTGCTGCGCGCCGTCCTCGCCGCCCGCAGCGACGTGGGACGCACCATCGCCGAGGAGACCGACGACCCGGCCGACGCCGTGACGGAGATCTTCCGCGCCACGGCCGCCAGCGGCGTCTCGGTGCAGACGATGGCGTGGTTGCTCCTCGCGCGCGAGGACGCCGCCCGCTTCCCCGCCGACTTCCCCGCGATCCGGACGCTGCGCGAGCGCGTGGCCGCGCAGGCGGAGGGGGCCGGCGAGGACCCGCCCGACGAGGTGCCGCTGCTCGCCGCCTTCGTGCTCATGTTCGGCTGGCCGGTGTTCGCGGAGCGGCTGTGCGAGGCGTTCGGGTTCGACCCGGCCCGCACCGAGGAGCTGGCCGAGCGCATGGCGCGGCTGGCGGGCGACCTGGTGCGCACCGCGCCGGGCCGGGGCGAGCCCCCGATCACCGGGGCTCGTCGCCGTCGATGACCACACGCCGCATCACGCGCCGCTCCGTGTAGTCGGCCACGGCGTAGTGCTGGGTGCAGCGGTTGTCCCAGAACGCCACCGAGCCGGCCTCCCACCGGAAGCGGCACTGGAACAGCGGCTCGCGCGCCTGGTCGAACAGGTACGGCAGCAGCGCGTCGTTCTCCGCGTCGCCCAGCTGGTCGATCCGCGCGGTGAAGATCCGGTTGACGTAGAGGCACTTGCGTCCCGTCTCCGGGTGCGTGCGCACCACGGGGTGCGAGGCGGGCGGGAACTCCTCGACGGGCAGCTTGCCGCGGTGCGAGGCCGACCTGGTGAAGTCGTGCGTCGCCGTGAGCCCCTCGAGCAGCCGCTGGATGCGCGACGGCAGCGCCTCGTACACGCCCTCCATGTCTGCCCACAGCGTGTCGCCGCCCAGCCCGGGCGACACCACCGACCGGAGGATCGAGCCCAGCGGCGGCGTCTTCTGGAAGCTCGCGTCGGAGTGCCAGATGTCGGCGTTTCCCGTCTTGGGCCTGCCGCCGCCGCTGGCCAGCTCGTGCACCTCCGGCACCGACGCGTCGACCGGGGGCAGGAACGCGAAGTGCTGCGGGCGGCCGAACCGGGCGGCGAAATCGGCGTGGGCGCGGTCGCTCAGCTGTTGGTCGCGGAAGAACACGACCTTGTGCTCCAGCAGGGCGGAGTGGATGACGGCGATGTCGTCGTCGGACGGGGCGGACAGGTCGATCCCCTCGATGAGGGCGCCGATGTGCGAGGTGAGCGGGTGGATGGCCGGCGTTGCCGGAGCTTGTAGACGCATGTCTACACGATAGGGCCCCGTGGCCGACGGTCAAGGATCCGCGACGGAACCGCCCACTGGACGGGAGGGCGGCGGCGCGCGGGGGGCCGCCGGCCCGGCGGGCGCCTACCGTGTAGTCACCCGACTACACCCGAGGAGCGCCCGTGGACCGCCACACCATCCCCCTCATCACCGACGGCACCGGGCCGTCGCCCGCCGTCGACCGCCGCGACCAGGACCTGCCGTTCACCCGGCCCGCGCCCGTCCGCCCGCCGGACGGCGCGCCCAACGTGCTGCTGGTGATGCTCGACGACGTGGGCTTCGGCGCCTCGTCCGCCTTCGGCGGACCGTGCCGGATGCCCACCGCCGAGCGCCTCGCCGCCGGAGGCCTGACGTACACCCGGTTCCACACCACCGCCCTGTGCTCGCCCACCCGCGCCGCCACGCTCACCGGCCGCAACCACCACGCCGTCGGCATGGGCTTGATCGCCGAGCAGGCCACGGCCGCGCCCGGCTACAACGGCACCCGGCCGGCGTCGGCGGCCACCGTGGCCCGCGTGCTGCAGGGCAACGGCTACGCCACCGGCGCGTTCGGCAAGATGCACCAGACGCCGCCGTGGGAGATCAGCGAGGCGGGGCCGTTCGACCGATGGCCCGTGCGTGAGGGCTTCGACCGCTTCTACGGCTTCCTCGGCGCCGAATCCGACCAGTACAGCCCGGTGCTCTACCAGGACTTCACGCCGGTGCATCCGCCCCGGACCCCCGAGCAGGGCTATCACCTGTCCGAGGACCTGGTGGACCGCGCCGCCGCGTGGATCGATTCCGTCTCGACGCTCGACCCCGACAAGCCCTGGCTGTGCTACCTGCCGTTCGGCGCCTGCCACGCACCGCTGCACGTTCCGGAGAGCCACCGCGACCGGTACCGCGGCGAGTTCGACCACGGCTGGGACCGGCAGCGCGAGATCACCCTGGACCGCCAGAAGGAACTGGGTGTGGTGCCCGCGGACACCGAGCTCGCCCCGTGGGCGCCGGGACTGCCGCACTGGGACGAATTCGACGACGACCAGCGCACCGTCGCCGCCCGCCTGATGGAGCTGTACGCGGCATTCCTCGAGCACACCGACGACCAGGTGGGCCGGCTCATCGATCACCTGGAATCCACGGGCGCCCTCGACAACACACTGGTGATCTACATGATCGGCGACAACGGCGCCTCCGCCGAGGGCGGCATGGAAGGGTCGTTCAACTACCTGGCCAACGTCAACGGCCTCCCCACCACCGCGCGCGAGTCGC
>CAZDSL010000008.1:0-13330 GCA_964507655.1 uncultured Mycobacteriaceae bacterium
GGGTGGCCCGGCGGGCCGCCGTCGCCGGGGCGCCCCCCCCCCCGCCCCGGTGCGGGCCCGCCGCGGCGTGTCCGGGCCCGGGGGCGTCGGGCATGATGGGCGCCATGACTTCCTTCGGCGACCTCCTCGGCCCCCCGCCCACGCTGCTGCCCGGCGACGACGACGATGCAGAGTCGGACCTGCTCAACCACGCCGACCCGCGCGCCGTCGCCGCCGCGTACCCGTCCGCGTCCATCGCGTGGGCGGAGCTGGCCGAGCGCGCGCTGGCGGCCGGCGAACCGGTCGACGCCTACGCGTACGCGCGCACCGGCTACCACCGGGGGCTCGATCAGCTGCGCCGCAACGGCTGGAAGGGCTACGGCCCGGTGCCGTGGAGCCACGAGCCCAACCGCGGCTTCCTGCGGGCCGTCGCCGCGCTGGCCCGCGCGGCGCAGGGGATCGGCGAGGAGAGCGAACACCAGCGCTGCCTCGACCTGCTGGAAGACTGCGACCCGGCCGCGGCGGGGGAGCTCGGCGTGGCGTGACCGCCGTCAGCAGGTGCCGCGGGGGACGATGACGGGCACGGTGCCGTGCGGGTCGTCAAGCACGTCCGCGCGCAGCCGGTAGGCCCGCGCCAGCGTCTCCTCGGTGAGCGCCTCGCGGGGGCCGCCCTCGCTGAGTATCCGCCCCTCGCCGAGCACCACGATCCTGTCGGAGTACGCGCCCGCCAGCATCAGATCGTGCAGCACCATCACCACGGTGCGCCCGCGCCGGGCCAGCGCGCGCACCAGCTCCAGCATCTCCACCGCGTGCGCGGGATCCAGGTAGGTGGTGGGCTCGTCGAGCAGCACCACCGGCGTGTCCTGCGCCAGCACCATGGCCAGCCACACGCGCTGGCGCTGCCCGCCCGAGAGCGTCGCCAGATCGCGGTCCACCAGCGCCGCGGTGGAGGTCTCGGCGAGCGCGGCGTCCACGGCGGCCGCGTCGGCGGCCGATTCGCCCCGCCACCACGGGCGGTGCGGGTGCCGCCCGCGCGCCACCAGCTCGCCCACCGTGAGCCCGTCGGGGGCCACGGGGTTCTGCGGCAGCAGCGCGATGGTGCGCGCCGCCCGGCGGGGCGCCAGCGTGTGCACCGGCGTGTCGCCCGCCCGCACCTCGCCCGCACGGGGTGCGAGCTGGCGCGACATGGTCTTGAGCAGCGTCGACTTGCCGCAGCCGTTGGGCCCCAGCAGCGTCGTCACCTCGCCGGGGCGCGCCGTGAGGGTCACCGGCCCCACCACGTCGGGCCCGGTGCCGTAGCCGGCCCGGACACCGTCGACGGTGAGGACGGCGTGCACGGCGTCGGCGGCCACGGCCGCGGCGCCCGCCTGCTGCGTTCCGGCGGTCATGACGCACCTGCCTTCCTGCCCGCGCCGAGCACGAGCGCGATGAGCACGGGTCCGCCGACGACGGCGGTGATGAGCCCCACGGGGGCGGTGATCGGCAGCGCCTGCGCCGCCAGCGTGCACACGGCCAGCAGCGCCGCGCCGCCCGCCGCCGACGTGAGGGGAGGGGGAGTGGGCCGCCCGGTGAGCAGGCGGGCGAGCTGCGGCGCCACCAGCGCGACGAACCCGATGGGGCCCACCACGGCCACGGTCACCGCCGCGAGACCCGTCGAGGCCACCAGCAGCACCGCCCGCACGCGCGGCACGCGCACGCCCAGCGCCGCGGCGGTGGCGTCGTCGTGCCCCAGCAGCGGCAGATCCCGCGCGACGGCCGCCCCCAGCAGGGCGAACACGGCGAGCCCGGCGAGGAGCGGGACGAGGGCGTCGGCGCGCACCAGGCCCGCCGAGCCCGCCAGCCACGTCTGCGCTTCGGCGGCCCGCGTGAGGTCGGCGCGCAGCAGCAGGTAGCCGACGAGGCTCTGGCACAGCAGGCCCAGGGCGAAGCCGATCACCACCACCCGGCGCGACGAGCCCACCCCGCCGAACGCCAGCAGCAGCGCCACCACCGCGGCGGCCCCCACGAGGGCCATCGCGGCGCGCCACCAGAAGTCGGGGACGCCCTCGGAGAACGCGGGCCGGGCCACCACGGCGGCGGCGACCACCGCGACGGACGCGCCGCCGGTGATGCCGAGGACGTCGGGCGAGGCGATGGGGTTGCGCGACATCGTCTGCGTCCAGGAGCCCGCCAGCGCCAGGCCGGCGCCCACCGCGATCGTGGCCACGGCCACCGGCAGGCGCAGGTCCCAGACGATGCTCACGGCCTGGGCGGAGCCGCCGCCGGTGAGCGCCGCGAGCACCTCGGCGGGCGAGAGCGCCACCGGCCCGCTGGCGAGCAGCATCAGGTAGGCGGCGGCCGCGACCACCAGGAACCCCGCGAGCACCCCGGCGGTGCGCAGCCGGCGGCCGCGCACGCCGCGCCGCCGGGCGGAGGCCGTATCGGTGGACGGGGCCGCGTCCAGCGTGGCCGTCATGCGAACGCCGCCGATCCGCGCCGCCGCGTGCGCGCCACCGACGCGATGAGCAGCGGCGCGCCGAGGACGGCCAGCACCACCGACACCTCCACCTCGCCCGGGCGGGCGACGACCCGGCCGAGCACGTCGGCGAGCAGCGTGACGGCCGCCCCGGTGCACAGCACGGGCACCAGCATGCGGGTGAGGGAGGGCCCCGTGAACGGGCGGACGATGTGCGGCGCGGCGAAGCCCACGAAGGCGATCGGGCCCACCGCGGCCGTCGCGGTGCCCGCGAGCACCACCACCGCCAGCGCGGTGGTCATCCGGGTGGCCACCGGCGAGCCGCCCAGCGCGACGGCCGTCGACTCGCCCATCGCGAGCAGGTCCATCGGGCGCGCGGCGATCGCGGCGAGCAGCAGGCCCGCCGCCAGCCCGGCGACGGCCAGGGCGACGTCGCCGCCGTCGCGCCCCACCGTGGAGCCGACGATCCACTGGCGCATCCCGTCCAGGACCGCCGTGTCGTGCAGCGCCATCAGCGTCGTCGCCGCCTGCAGCGCCGCCGCCATGCCGAAGCCCACCAGCAGCAGGGTGAGCGGGTCGGCGGTGCGGCGCGACACCGCCAGCACCACCAGCGCCACGGCGCCCGCGCCGGCGAGGGCCAGCGCGGCCTGCCCGCCGAGCGCCGCCACCCCCAGCGTGGTGCCCACGGCGACGGCGCAGCCCGCGCCCGCGGTGATGCCGATGATGCCCGGATCGGCCAGCGGATTGCGGGTCCACACCTGCGCGAGCGCGCCCGAGACGGCGAGCGCGCCGCCGGCCGCCAGGGCCAGTAGCGTCCGCGGCACGCGCAGATGCCACACCACCTGCACCAGGTCGCCCTCGCCCTGCCCGCCGGGGCCCGCGAACAGGGCCGCGAACGCGTCGCCGGGCGAGGTGGGCCGCGCGCCGACGACGACCGACAGGACGCAGCCCGCGGCCATCCCCGCGACGGCGAGCGCGAGGATCAGCCCCGCCCGCCGCCGGGAACCGCGGGCCTGCGGGCTCACAGCGCCCGGTCGACCGCGTCGGTGACGTACGGGATGGTGAGCGGGTTGGGCATGCTCATCGCGTTGCCGGTGTCCTGATCGAGGTACACCACCTTGCCCTGCTTCACCACGTCGAGGCCCTGGAACACGGGATCGTTGCGCAGCGCGTCGGCGGCGCCGTTGTAGTCGAGGACGAACAGGTGGTCCAGCGCGTTCAGGTCGCGGTAGTTCTCGGGCGCGATGTCCTTGTAGAACGCGCCGTCGGGGGTGGCCTGCAGGTCATCCGGGATGGTGAAGCCCAGCTTCTCGATCATCGCGCCGCGGCCGTCGCCCTCGGTGTACAGGCCGAGCTTGCCCGCGTAGGGCATGACCACGGCGGCCGTCGTGCCCTGCAGCTCGGGGTGGGAGTCGCGGAACTGCGCCAGATCGTCCTCGGCCGCGGCGATCAGCCGCTGCCCCTCGTCGTGCTCGCCCACCGCGTCGGCGATCGTGGTCACCTGCTCCTTCCACGGCACCTGCCAGTCCTGATACTGCGCCGGGTGCACGGTGACGGGGGCGATGCGCTCGAGGTCGGTGCGGGCCTGGTCGTCAACCGCGTTGTTGACGGCGATGATCTGCGTGGGGGCGGTGGCGGCGACCTGCTCGACGATGTCGGCGGTGAACCCGCTGGCGGTGTTGAAGATCAGCGGCGGTCGCGCCTCGCCCAGGGCATCACCGGCCCAGGGGCCCACGCCCGACGGGGCGACGTCGCCCTGCGCGCCCCACGGCGCGATCGCCACGGGCGTGATGCCCAGCGCGAGCAGGGTGTCGGTGTCGCCGAGGCCGAGCGCGGCGATGCGCCGGCCGTCCTGCGGCGCGTCGGCGGCGGCGTCGCCCCCGTCGCCGCGGGAACAGGCCCCCAGCGTGACGGTGACGGCGGCGAGCACGGCGACGGCGCCGAGCATGCGGCGGCGGGCGGAGCGGGTTCGGGCGGGAGTGCGCATGGCCGATAGGTTAGCCTGGGCTAACACTGAGGGGAAGCCGGGCACCCTCCGGAACCGCCCCCGACGCACCGCAGGAGCCGCATGCACCAGCCGTACGCCGACACGGACCTCACCGGCCGGCCCGCCGCCGCCGGGCACCGGCTCATCCCCGTCACCGTCACCGCGAACGCGCCGCTGGCCGCGCACGTGCGGCGGCTGACGCTGGCGGCGCCCGAATTCGCGCAGCACCGCCTGACCGGGCCCGACGAGTACTTCGGGCTGCTCATGCCGCAGCCGGGGCAGGAGTTCCGGCCGTTCCCGGCGGCACCCGGCAGCAACCTGCGCGCCATCGTCGCCGAGATCCCCGACGACCGGCGGCCCGACCTGCGCTGGTACACGATCCGGCGGCTCGACCGGCGGGCCGCGACGATCGACGTCGACGTGGTGACCCACGGCGACGACGGCCCCGGCTCGCGGTGGGTGCTGGCGGCCCGGCCCGGCGACACGGCGGGCGTGTACACGTGCAACGGCATCTGGTCGCGCCCCGCCGCCGACCGGCTGCTGGTGGCCGACGCCACCGCGGTCCCGGCGCTGCGGGCGGTGCTCGAATTCCTCGACGCGCACCACCCGGCCGAGCTGGCGAGCACGCACGCGCTGGTGACCGCGCCCTCGGCGGACGCCCTGGAGCCGGGGCTGGCCGAGCAGTGGGCGCCGCGGCTGGGCACGCTGCGCATCGTGCACGCCGGCGAGGACCGGCAGTGCGCGGAGGCCGCCGCGGTGGTCGAGGAGTGGATCCGCGACGACCATCCGGCCGCGCGCGTGGCGCACGTGTGGGCGTGCGGCGAGGCCGACCTGGCCAAGGCGGTGCGCACCGTCGCGGTGCGGCGCTGGGGCCTGGGCGCCGACCTGGCGAACTGGGCCACCTACTGGATCCGCGGGCGCGCCCGGCCCTGAGGCGGGGTGCAGGGCCCTGAGGCGAGGTGCGGGGCCCCGCCCGGCGGGCCGATGCCAGGATGAGGGGCATGCCGACCACCGACCCCTCCGCCGCATGACGCGCGGCGCGGGCCTGCTCGTCGCGGGCACCACGTCAGACGCGGGCAAGACCGTCGTCGTCACCGGGCTGTGCAGGGCGCTCGCCCGCCGCGGCGTGCGCGTGGCGCCGTACAAGGCGCAGAACATGTCGAACAACTCGATGGTGGCGTCCGATCCGGCCACCGGCGCGGGCGTGGAGATCGGGCGGGCCCAGTGGATCCAGGCCGTCGCCGCGCGCGCCGAACCCGAGGCGGCGATGAACCCGGTGCTGCTCAAGCCCGGCAGCGACCGGCGCAGCCACGTGGTGGTGATGGGCGCGCCGGCCGGGACGCTCGAGGCGGGCGAGTTCGCGGGCGGGCGGGCGCACCTGGCCCGGGCCGCGTTCTCCGCCCTCGACGACCTGCGCTCGCGCTACGACATGGTGGTGTGCGAGGGGGCGGGCAGCGCGGCCGAGATCAA
The DNA here is from genome assembly GCA_964507655.1 of uncultured Mycobacteriaceae bacterium. GTDB lineage: Bacteria > Actinomycetota > Actinomycetes > Mycobacteriales > Mycobacteriaceae > Tomitella. The sequence continues at coordinate 5,892 of CAZDSL010000008.1, forward strand.
CCTGCGCGCGCACGACTACGTCAACATGGGCCTCGCCCGGCACGCCGGCATGCCCGTCATCGTGGTGGGCGACATCGACCGCGGCGGCGTGTTCGCGTCGATGGCCGGCACGCTGGCGCTGCTCTCGCCCGAGGACCAGGCGCTGGTGCGCGGCTTCGTCGTCAACCGGTTCCGCGGCGACGTGGCGCTGCTGCGGCCGGGGCTCGACTCGCTCGAGCGGATCACCGGCCGGCCCGTTCTGGGCGTGCTGCCGTGGCTGCGCGGGCTGTGGCTGGACTCGGAGGACTCGCTGGCGCTGGGGGCGCGGCAGTCCGAGGGGGCCGGGAGTTCTCGTGGTTCGGGGCCCGACCCGCTGACGGTGGCGGTGGTGCTGCTGCCGCGGATCTCCAACTTCACCGACGTGGACGCGCTGTGCCTGGAGCCCGGGGTGCGGGTGCGCTACGCCGACCACCCCCGTGGCCTGGCCGGGGCCGACGCGGTGGTGCTGCCGGGCACGCGCGCCACCCTGGGCGACCTGGCCTGGCTGCGCGAACGCGGCCTCGACGCGGCGATCACCGCGCATGCCCGCGCGGGCGGCGCGGTGCTGGGGATCTGCGGCGGGTTCCAGATGCTGGGCCGCCAGGTGGCCGACCCGCACGGCGTCGAGGGCCGGCCCGGCGCCGTCGCCGAGGGGCTGGGGCTGCTCGACGCGACGACGGAGTTCGGCCGCGCCAAGGTGCTGCGCCTGCCGGAGGGGAGCGCGCTGGGGGCCGCGGCGACGGGCTACGAGATCCACCACGGGCGGGTGAGCGTGGGCGGCGGCGAGGCGTTCCTGGGCGGCGCGCGCGAGGGGCTCGTCTTCGGGACGATGTGGCACGGGGCCCTCGAGGGCGACGCGCTGCGCGGCGCGTGGCTGCGCGAGGTGGCGGCCGGCCGCGGCAGGCGGGTGGCGACGGGCGCGGTGAGCTTTGCCGCCGCCCGCGAGGAGCGGCTCGACCGCCTGGGCGACCTGGTCGAGGAGAACCTGGACATCGACGCGCTGCTGGCGACGGCGGAGGGCGGGGCGTCCGTGCCGCCGCTGCCGACGCTGCGGATGACGCTGGACCAGCCGGGGGACCCGCGGTGACGGTGCTGATCCTCGGCGGCACAGGGGAAGCGCGGGAGCTGGCGCGGCTGCTGCAGGAGGCCGGGGCCGAATTCGTATCGTCGCTGGCGGGGCGGGTGTCGCGGCCGCGGCTGCCGGTGGGCGAGGTGCGCATCGGCGGGTTCGGCGGCGCCGAGGGTCTGGCGGAGTACCTGCGCTCCCGCGGCGTGGCGGCCGTCGTCGACGCGACGCACCCGTTCGCCGCGGGGATCAGCGCGAACGCAGCCGCAGCGTGCGCCGCCGCGGAGGTGCCGCTGCTGCGGCTGCAGCGTCCCGGGTGGTCCGGCGAGCCGGGCGCCGACGGGTGGACCTGGGTGGACACGCACGACGCGGCGGCGACCGCAGCAGCGCGGGCCGGGGGGACGGTGTTCCTCACGACGGGACGGCAGACGCTGGAGCGCTTCACCGGGCCGCTGGCGCAGGTGCCGACCGTGGTGCGCGTCGTCGAGCCGCTCTCGTTCGACCCGCCCCCAGGGTGGACGGTGCTGCTCTCGCGCGGGCCCTACGACCTGGACTCCGAGCGGGCGCTGCTGCGCGAGCACGACGTGCGCGTGCTGGTCACGAAGGATTCGGGCGGGGCGATGACGCGCGCCAAGCTCGACGCGGCCGGCGAGCAGGGCGCGGAGGTCGTCGTCGTCCGGCGTCCCGCGGCGCCCGCGGGGGTGCGTACGGTGCCGGATGCGGAGGCCGCGGCGCGGTGGGCGGAGGGGTTCGGCAGGGAGCCTCGCCGGGAGGCTGGGGAGCCTCGCCGGGGGCCTGGGGAGCCTCGCCGGGAGGCTAGGGACTGAGGAACGGATCGCGTCGGGGTCCTGACCTGCGTCATTGGCATCATCGACGGCCCTGACCTGCGGTGATCGAGGTCGAGGGGCGCGCGGGATTGCGACCGGAATCGTTCCTCGATTCATAGCGCCGCGCGCAGGTGCCCTGGCGCCCCGGGTCGCTGTGCGCATCGTCATCGAGCGTTCGGCATTGCCAGGCCGCGGGCGACGTGGTGGGGTATCACTGAGGCATGGACGCGCGAGGCCGACGGGCGATGCTGTTGCTGTGTGCGGCGCTGCTGGTGGGACTGTGCACCGGGCTGCTCGTCCACGCCGGGGATCTCGGTGACGGGCTGACCTTCCCGCCGTTTCTGGGGGCAGTGGGGATGACGGTCGCCGGGGCGGTGGCCCTGCGGGCCCGCAACGGTGGGCGAGGCCGGTGAGGTTCCGCGATCCGCCCGGCACCGGGCGATGGACGTACCCGGTCGGTGCACAGCCGGAAATCCCTGGCGAGCCGGTGCTGTCGCGGGCCGTGCAGTGCGTGCTGGACGATGTCGGGGCCGTCACGCCGCCACTGTCCGCGGAGCTGCGGGTGGGGCTCGCTTACGCACCGGCTCGCGGATGGTCGGCTGTGGTGGACGTGGACGGTGCGGTCAGCGAGGAGGGCATCGACCCGGGGCCGGGCCGGCTTCGGGCGGCCGCGGTCCTCGCGGACGCGGTGAGCACGCACCTCTCCGGCTACGAGTTCGCGCAGTGGCCCGTCGTCGACGGGCGGATGCTCGTTGCAGAAGTGCATGACGGACGATGCGTGTGGGTCGACGTAGGGACCCGCGCGCGTATCGCCCCGATCGGCGGGCTCCGCGCGATCGTTGGCGCCGCCGTGCGCCCGAACCGCCACGGACGCGGACCGGCATCGGGTGTACTGCAATAGTCGATGACGGCGCACGCCGCCGGGCGTGCCGCGGCGGAGGGAGGTGCACCCGTGCTCGAGGGCGTCATGCTCCTGTGGTTCATCCAGGTGGCGGTGGCCACGCTCTTCGTCGCCGCCGACATCCGCAGCACCCCCGAGGCCACGGTGATGAAGTGGGGCTTCGTCATCGTCACCCTCTTCAGCGGGTTGTTCGGGGCCGTGCTGTACGTGCTCTCGTGCCGCGAACCCCTGCCCGGCACGCACGAGCTGTACGTGTCGGCGCGGTGGCGGCAGGTCGTCGGCTCCACGATGCACTGCGTGGCCGGCGACGGCATCGGGATCGTGGCGGCCGCGGTGGTGACCTCGCTGCTGGGGCTGCCGATGTGGGCGGACGTGCTGTGCGAGTACGCCTTCGGGTTCCTGTTCGGCTGGACGGTGTTCCAGGCCCTGTTCATGCGCGAGATGCACGGCTCGTACCGCGCGTCGCTGCGGAACACCTTCACCTCGGAGCTGCTGTCCATGAACGCGGTGATGGGCGGCATGACGGCGGTGATGGTGCCGTGGATGACGCACGACATGGCCGCGATGGACCCGGCGGACCTGCGCTTCTGGTTCGTCATGTCGGTGGCCCTGTGCGCCGGCTTCGTCGTGGCGCTGCCGATGAACCGGTGGCTGGTGGTGCACGGCCTCAAGCACGGGATGATGACGGTGGGCCGCCGGGCGGGCGACGCCGCGCTGGCCGACGCGCTCGCGCGCACCTACGAGGAGCACGGTTTCGGCGGCGCGGGCGGGCAGGGGCATGGGGAGCACGGGCACGGGGAGCACGGGCACGGGGAGCACGGGCACGCCGCCGCGCCCGCGGTGTCGCGGGCGCGGCTGGCGTGGGCGGCCACCGTGAGCTTCGCGGTGTTCGGCGCCGGCTTCGTGCTGGCGGGCGTGCTGGGCGATCTCACGATGCGCCACTGAGCCGCCCGGCCGGGGCGTTCACGCGGCGTCGGGCGCCAGGTCCGGGGCCGGCGTGCGCACGGCGCGCTTCGGGCGTGTGCGCACGTGGGTGACGTACAGGGCCAGCCCCACGAACACGATGCCGCCGACCATGTTGCCCAGCACCGTGGGGATCTCGTTCCACAGCAGGTAGTCGCCCACCGAGAAGTCGGCGCCCAGCAGCAGGCCGGACGGGAACAGGAACATGTTGACCACGGAGTGCTCGAACCCCATGGAGAAGAACAGGATCACCGGCATCCACATGGCGATGACCTTGCCCGGCACGCTCGTCGACATCATCGCCGCGATCACGCCGGTGGACACCATCCAGTTGCACAGCACCGCGCGGAGGAACAGCGTCGCCATGCCCGCGGCGCCGTGCTCGGCGTAGCCGTGCGTGCGGGCCGTGCCGATCTCGGCCAGGTGCGCGCCGACCTCGCCCGGCGAGACCGAATAGCCGTAGGTGAGGATGAAGGTGATCACCACGGCCACGGTGAAGGCGCCGAGGAAGTTGCCGAGGAACACCAGACCCCACGTGCGCAGCATGGAGCCGATGGTCACGCCCGGCCGTTTGTCGAGGTAGGCGATGGGCACCATGGTGAACACGCCCGTGAGCAGGTCGAAGCCCAGCAGGTACAGCAGGCAGAAGCCCACGGGGAACAGCAGCGCGCCGAGCAGCGCGCTCCCGGTCTGCACGGAGACGTGGATGGCGAACGCGGCGCCGAGCGCGAGCAGCGCGCCCGCCATGTACGCCCGGACGAGGGTGTCGCGCGTGGACATGAGCACCTTGCTCTGGCCGGCGTCGACCATGGTGCGGGCCAGTTCGGCCGGTGGGACGTAAGACACGGGCATCCTCCTGGTTCTGGTGGTGAGCCCAGTGTTTTGGCGGCCGGTGTCGCCGCCGTGACCGTGCGGTTACGCGTGCATTGCGCGGGTGCGGGCGGCGCTGCGCGGGGGTGGCGCGCCGCGGCACGGGAGCGGGATGCCTCGTCGGGAGGCTGGTGATCGAGGAAGGAAACGCGTCGCGGCGCTGACCTGCGCCTTCGAGGCGTCGTCTGTTCAAAATCGCTCTTGACCTGCGGCGACGCGGTTGCGTCGGCGCGGTGGGGCGTGACCGGAATCGTTCCTCGATCCATAGGGGGTCGGGAACAGGCATCCGGGGGTCGGGAGCATCGACCAGGGCGGCGCACCCGTGCGCGGCGGTGCCTCCCGGATCGGCGCGGTCCCAGGCATCATGTGAGGCAGGCAACACCGTCGCGCATTCGGAGGCCCGCCATGCCGCCCGTACCGCCCATGTCCGCACCGAGCACCCCCGCCGGCCTCACCGTCGCCGGCATGCTCCGTTCCAGCGCCGCCCGCGTGCCGGAGCGCGAGGCCCTCGTCTTCGGCGACCGCCGCCTGACCTACCGCGAGCTCGACGGCGAGGTCGACCGCGTCGCCGCCGAGCTGCGCGCCCGGGGCGTGGCCAAGGGCGAACGCCTGGCGCTGATGGGCACCAACAGCGACCGCTTCGTCATCGCCTACTACGCCGCGCACCGGCTGGGGGCGGTGCTGGTGCCGATCAATCCGGCGTCGGCGGCGCCTGAGCTCGACCACCTGCTGCGCGACTCGGGCGCGGCCACGCTGGTGTTCGCGCCCGCCGTGTCGCGCACCGTGGCGGATGCGGCGCGCGCCGGCCTGCCCGACGGTCTGCGGCTGCTGAGCACCGGCCCGCTCGATCACCCGGACGACGCCGGCGCCCCCGACCTGTTCGCCGCCGCCGCGCAGCGCCCGGCCGAGCCGGTGGAGGCCGACATCGCCGAGTCGGACGATGCGCAGATCCTCTACACCTCGGGCACCACCGGCAAGCCCAAGGGCGCGCTGTTCGACCAATACCGGATGCTGTGGGAGACGGCCGCGTTCATCGCCACGGTGGGCCTGCGCGACGGCGACCGCATGCTGCACGTGGCGCCGCTCTACCACTCCGCCGAGCTCAACCTGATGCTCACGCCGGGCATGTTCCTCGGTGCGACGCACGTGGTGCACGAGTCGTTCGACCCGGCGGCGGTGCTCGACACGCTCGAGCGCGAGCGCATCACCATGTTCTTCGGGGTGCCCACGATGTACCAGTTCCTCACCCGCATCCCCGGTGCCGGCGGCCGCGACCTGCGGGCGTGGCGCACCGGCATGTTCGGCGCCGCACCGATGCCCGCCACGGCGGTGCGCGCGCTCGTCGAGACGTTCCCGGGCGTCGAGTTCATGCAGCTGTGCGGGCAGACGGAGGGCGGCCCCGGCGGAATCCTGTCCACCCACGAGCAGACCGTCGCCCGCCCGGACGCCTCCGGCCGCCAGGCGCTGATCACCATGGAGGTGCGCGTGGTCGACGGCGAGGGGCGCGACGTCAAGGCCGGCGAGGTGGGCGAGATGCTGCTGCGCGGACCCACCTGCATGAAGGAGTACTGGAACAAGCCCGAGGCCACGGCACAGACGATGCGCGGCGGCTGGGTGCACACCGGGGACCTCACCCGCGTCGACGCCGACGGCTACATGACGGTGGTCGACCGCACCAAGGACATGATCATCACCGGCGGACGCAACGTGTACTCGGTGGAGGTGGAGAACGCGGTGGCGGCGCACCCGTCGGTGGCCGACTGCGCGGTGGTGGCCCGGCCGCACCCCGAATACGGCGAATCCATCGTCGCCGCCGTGACGCTCGCGGAGGGCGCGGAGCTCACGCTCGACGAGCTGCGCGGGTTCTGCGGCGACCGGATCGCGCACTACAAGGTGCCGCACGACCTCGTCGTCCTCGATGCGATCCCGCGCAACCCGTCGGGGAAGATCCTCAAGCGCGAGGTGCGCGGGATGGTGTGAGGGGCCCGCCGATCAAGCGGATTTCGCCCGTTCCGGCGCCGGAGCGTGCGGTTTCCGCTTGGTCGGTGTGCGGCGGGGCGCCGAGGGTTGCACAACTCGGCGGAAGGGGGCGGCGGCGGACTGCATGATGCTGTAGTGATGTGTAGTGGGACGTAGTAGATTGTGTTCGGGGGGAAGGCATGGGGGGAAGTGCTCGGCCACGCGTCGACTGGACCAGGCGCGCGGGCTACATCAGGAGGCGCCACGGGATAGAACCGACGTGGGCGGACGAGGCGGTCGCCGATCCGCAGGCGATTCGGTTGACGCCGGATCCCGCCGGCAGATCGGGCCTCGCGACGAGGATCATCGGCTATTCGCGTTCAGCCAGGGCGGTGCTCACGGTGATCGTCGTCGATGGCGAGGCGGACCCGCGTGAGTCCCCGCACGGATTCTGGTGGGGAAGCAACGCGTGGCGGTCCAGCCGGCGGGATGTCCGCATCTATAACGAGGAGGAGTCTTGAGCAAGATCGACCGGCTGCTCGAGGAGGAGGGGGCGGCGGCCGAGGCCCATGAGCCGCCCGACCCGCTGCCCGATCATGTGACGGTGAGCCGGCCTGGACGCTCACGCGCGAGCGTCGTCTCGGTGCGGGTGACGGATGCGGAACTCGTGCGCCTGCAGGCGGCGGCCCGGCAGGCGGGGATCCCGCTGTCGACGCTCATGCGAGTGTGGGCGCTCGACCGACTCGAGGCGGAGGAGCAGGGTACGGGCGGAGACATCGGAGCCCGGCTCGCGCGCCTCGAACGCGAGGTGTTCCACAAATCCGCGTGAACCCAC
>CAZDSL010000008.1:13430-24559 GCA_964507655.1 uncultured Mycobacteriaceae bacterium
CCACAAATCCGCGTGAACCCACCGCGGAACGGCCGCGCCGGCGGGTGGGGCCGTTCCGGGTGCCCGCGCGGCGCCGGAGCACCTCGGGGCGCCCCGCTCGGCGGAAGCGGCGGCGTCTAGGGGATGAGCACGATGCGGCCCTGCACCTTGCCGGCGTCGAGGTCGGCGAAGGCGGCGGGCGCGTCGTCGAGCGGGCGGCGCTCCACCTCCACGGCGATCCGCCCGGCCTGCGCCAGGGCGATCACCTCGCGCATGTCGGCCCGGGTGCCGCCGTACGCGCGCTCCACGTTGACACCCCACGGCAGCACCGCCGGCGCCGCCGCATAGGTGAACGCCCCTCCGCCGAGCCCGACGAAGCGCAGCGCCCCGCCCGGCGCGATGCACCCGAGCGCGGTGTCGACGGTGGGCTGCACGCCGACGAAGTCGAGCACCGCGTCGGCGCCCACCCCGCCCGTCTCCTCGAGCACCCGCTGCGCGGTGCCGGCGTCGCTGACCACGGCCAGGTCGGCGCCGTGCTCGGCGGCGAAGCGCACCTTGGCCGGGTCGGTGTCGGCGGCGATGATGCGCGCGCCGGTGGTGGCGGCGAGGATCTGCAGGCCCAGGTGCCCGAGGCCGCCGAGGCCCAGCACCAGCACGGTGGCGTCGGCGGCGAGGCGCTCGCGCACGCTGTTCACCGCGTGCATGGGGGTCAGGGCCGCATCGGCGAGCGGGGCGGAATCGGCGGGATCGAGCCCGCCGAGCGGGTCGAGGTGCCGGGCGGCCACCGCGATGAACTCGGCCATACCGCCCGGGCTGCCGATGCCGGGCGACAGCGGCGCGGGCGCGGTACGCGGGCCCACGGTGCGGCACTGGTTGTCGCGGCCCGCCAGGCACTCGCGGCACTGCCCGCAGCCCAGCACGAGCGCGACGATCGCGGCGTCGCCCGGGTCCCACCCCGTCACATCGGACCCGGTCGACTCGACGACGCCCGCCACCTCGTGGCCCAGCGTGGAGCCGATCAGCGGGCTGTCCTCCTGGCCGATGATGGCGAGGTCGGAGTGGCACAGCCCGGCGCCGCGCACCCGCAGCAGCACCTCGTCGGGGCTGATCTCCGGGACGGGCTTGTCGACGATCGCGACCGTGCCGGGCGCGGTGAAGGTGACGGTGCGCATTGCTCCTCCGGGGATCGGGCCGTTCCGGCTGCACCTCCACGGTAAGCGCGTGGGCGCGGGGGCGGGGTGGGTTCCGGCGGGCGCGGCACTCAGTGCGCGGCGGCCCGTGCCCTGCTGCGCACGAACCCGCGGTACCCGTCGGCGGCCACCGAATCGCAGATCGCGCGGTAGTTCCCCACCCCGCCCAGGAACGGCATGAAGATGCGCGGCTTGCCGGGGATGTTGGCGCCCATGTACCAGGAGTCGGCGCGCGGGTAGAGGGTGGCCGAGGCGATCCGCTCGCCCGTCTCGACCCACGCGTCCTGCGCTTGAATCGTCGCCTCGATTGTCGCCGTGCCGTCCTGCGCCAGCCGGGCGAGCAGGTCGCGCACCCACTCCACGTGCTGCTCGATCGACACCACCACGTTGGACATCACCGACGGGCTGCCCGGCCCGGCGAGCACGAACATGTTGGGGAACCCGGCCACCGACACCCCCAGATAGGTGCGCGGGCCGGCCTCCCATGCGCCCCGCAGCGACCGCCCGCCGCGCCCGCGGATGTCGATGCGCGCCAGCGCCCCGGTCATCGCGTCGAAGCCGGTGGCGCACACGACGGTGTCGAGCTCCCACTCGCCGCCCGCGGTGCGGATGCCGGTGGGGGTGAACGTCTCGAGCGGCGTCGCCCGCAGGTCCACCAGGTGCACGTTCTCGCGGTTGAAGGTCTCGTAGTAATCGGTGCCCACGCACAGCCGCTTGGCGCCGATCGGCCAGCCGCGCGGGCACAGGGCCTCGGCGGTGGCGGGGTCGTGCACCGTTTCACGGATCTTGGCGCGCACGAACTCGGCGACGCGCTCGTTGGCGTCCGGATCGGTCATCACGTCGGAGAACACCGACTGCAGGCACAGCCCCCCGATCCGCCAGCGCTCCTCCAGCCGCGCGCGGGCCTCGTCGTCGCACGTCTCCGCCGACGGCGCTCCCGCTGGCGGCAGGTGCCAGCCGCCGAACGACTCGCGCAGGGCCTGGCGCCGCGCCGGGTAGCCGGCCTCGATGGCGTCGTACTCGGCCGGGTCGAGCGGCCGGTTGCGGGCCGGCACCACGAACCCGGCGGTGCGCTGGAACACCACCAGCCGCTCGGCCTGCTCGGCGAGCACGGGGATCGCCTGCACCCCCGACGAGCCGGTGCCGATGACGCCCACCCGCTCGCCGCGCAGGTCGGCGTCCTCCGGCCAGTCGGCGGTGTGCAGCAGGCGGCCGCGGAAGTCCTGCGCGCCCGGGAACCGCGGGGCGCCGGCCTGGGAGAGGCTGCCGGTGGCGAACACGACCCAGCGGGCCCGCCACCGGCGCCCGTCCTCGGCGGCGACGTCCCACATGGACGCGCCCTCGTCGAACACGGCTGCGTCGACGCGCGTGGACAGGCGGATGTGCTCGTGCAGCCCGAGCGCGTCGGCCACGTACTCCAGGTAGGCGCGGATCTCGGGCGCCGCCGGGTACCGTTCGCTCCAGCGCCACCCGGCACGCAGCGCGGGGTCGAACGAGTACGAATAGTCGATGCTGTCCACGTCGCAGCGCGCGCCCGGATACCGGTTGTGGTGCCACGTGCCGCCCACGCCGTCGCCGGCCTCGAGCACCAGCGCGGTGAGGCCCAGCGAGCGGGCGGCGTGCAGCATGTACAGGCCGGCGAATCCGGCGCCGACGATGAGGACGTCGAGATCCCGCTCCGGGGTGCCGGCGGCGGGATGGTCTGCGTGTGGAGTCATCTGTGGCAACCTCGGTTCGGTGCGGCGGGTGCGGTACCGGCCGCGGGGACGGAGACGGGGAGGCGCGGATGGCAGGCAGCGACGGCGGCGGGGCGGGCGGCGTGCTCGATCCCGACGGGCTCCCGGCCGCGCAGCGCGAGCGGTGGCGCCGGCTGGTCGACGCGGCGGCCGAGCTGCTCGGCGCCGACGACTACGAGGCCGTGCAGATCCGCGACGTCGCGGCCCGCGCCGGCATGGCCCTGGGCACCGTGTACCGGTACTTCCCGTCCAAGCAGCTGCTGTACGCGGTGGTGCTGCGCGAGTGGTCGGCCGCCGACGACGCGGAGCGGACCGGGGAGGGCGACGACGGGGGCGGCGCCGCGGAACGCCTGCGCGAGCGCCTGCACCACTCGGTGCGCCGGTTCGAGGCGTACCCCACCTATCTGCGGCTGCACGGCACGCTGCAGCAGTCGGCCGACCCGGCGGTGCGGGCCGTGCTGGACGAGTTCACCCGGCAGGTCGTCGCCTCGTACCGGTCGCGCCTGGCCGGCGTGCCGCAGCCGGTGCGCGACGACGTCGTCACCTTCGCGTCGGCGCTGCTGGTGCACCAGCTGGGGCTGTTCGGGCAGGGGAGGCAGAGCGTGGGCGAGGTGCACCGGCTGATCGACAGCTTCATCGACGTCGTGTTCGGGCCGGGCGTGGCGGGGTAGCGGCCCGTCGCGGCGGGCCGGAACGCGGCGGCCGGGCACGGGTATTGTCATGGGGATCACACTAGAACTAGAATCTAGTTCATGACAACACCCCGTATCGACGAGGAGCCGCTGGACGGGGCGCTGCGGCAGGTCCTCGCGCAGATGACGCAGGCGGGAGCGCCGCGGATGATCGACGGCACGCCGGAGACGGCCCGCGCCGCGATCCGCGCCACCGCCGCCACCTGCGCCCCCGGCCCGCGCACCGTCACGGCCGAGGACCTGCTTATGGCCGGCGTGCCGGCGCGTCTTCACCGTGCCGACGGGGCGGAGAATCCCGGGACGGTCGTGCACCTGCACGGCGGCGGGTGGGTGACCGGCGACCTCGACTACGCCGACGCGTACTGTCGCCACCTGGCCGAGCGCGCCGGCTGCGCGGTCCTCAGCGTCGGCTACCGGCTGGCCCCCGAGCATCCGTTCCCCGCCGCGCTCGACGACGCCGCGTCGGTGCTGCACGCCGTGGCGGACGGAGCGCGGGGCCTGGGCCCGGCCGTGGTGCTCAGCGGCGACAGCGCGGGAGGCAATCTCGCCGCCGTGTGCGCCGCGGGCCTGGCACCGGGCGGCGCCGTGCCGGGGCTGCGCGTGCTGGGGCAGGTGCTCGTTTACCCCATCGTCGACGCCGACCTCACCCGCGCGTCGTACCGCACGTGTTCCACGGGCTTCCTCGGCGAGGAGCAGATGCGCTGGTTCTGGGGCCACTACTGCGCCGACGCGGCGCTGCGGGCGGATCCGCGGATGTCGCCCCTGCGCGGTGCGGCCGCCCCGCTGCCGTCGGTGGTCGCGGTGGGCGGACACGACCCGCTGCGCGACGAGGGGCTGGCGTACGCCGAGGCGGTGGATGCCGCGGGCGGCCCCGTGGAGGTACTGGCGTTCCCGGCGCTGCCGCACGGCTTCCTGCAGTTCACGGGGGTCTCGGCGGCCGCGGCGGAGGCGCAGGACCGGATCGTCGGCGCGGCGGCACGGCTGTGCGCCGACGTGTTCGCCGCCGACCCGGCGCGGCAGCGATGAGTGCGCGGCAGGCAGGACAGGCGACGAGGGACGGAGCGAAGAAGATGCATGACCTGGTGATCCGCGGCGGGACCGTGGTGGACGGCAGCGGCGGCGAGCCCGTCGTCGCCGACGTGGCGGTGGACGGCGGGGTGATCGCGGCCATCGTCCCGGCCGGCGAGGCGGGCCCCGGGCGCCGCGAGATCGACGCGGCCGGGCTGCTGGTGACGCCCGGCTTCGTCGACATCCACACCCACTACGACGGCCAGGTGACGTGGGACCCGCTGCTCACGCCCTCGGCCCTGCACGGGGCGACGACGGTGGTGATGGGCAACTGCGGCGTGGGCTTCGCCCCGGTGCGGGCCGCCGACCGCGACTGGCTGATCGACCTGATGGAGGGCGTCGAGGACATCCCCGGCAGCGTGCTCGCCGAGGGCATCGCCTGGGACTGGGAGACCTTCCCCGAATACCTCGACGCCATCGACACGCCGCACGCGATCGACTTCGCCGCGCAGGTGCCGCACGGCGCGGTGCGCACCTACGTGATGGGCGCCCGCGGCGGTGACCACACCGCGCGCCCCACCGGTGAGGAGACGGCCCGCATGCGCGGCATCATCGCCGAGGCGGTGCGGGCCGGGGCGCTGGGCTGGTCGACGTCGCGCACCGCCGTGCACAAGACGGCGTCGGGCGAGCCCACGCCCAGCCTCACCGCGTCGCACGCCGAGCTCGTCGCACTGGCCGGCGGGCTGCGCGACGCGGGCGGCGGCGTCACCGACCTGATCTCCGACTTCATGGACCAGCCCGAGGAGATGGAGCTGGTGCGCGCCATCGTCGAGGAGTCGGGGCGGCCCGCGTCGGTGTCGATCACGCAGGCCGACAGGGTGCCGGACAAGTGGCGCGGGCTGCTCGACGGGCTGGCCGGGATCGCGGAGGCCACGGGCATCCCCGTCACCGGGCAGGTGGCGCCCCGCGCGGTGGGCGTGCTGCTGGGCTGGGAGCTGAGCTGGCACCCGTTCACGGCGAACCCGGTGCACCGGGAGATCGAGTCGCTGCCCGTGGCCGAGCGCCTGGCGCGGCTGCGCGACCCGCGGACGCGCGCACGGATGCTCGCGGCGGAGCCCGACGGCGACAACGCCTTCCAGCTGCGGCTGGCCACCGACTTCGCTCATGTCTATCTGCTGGGCACGCCGCCGGACTACGAGCCGGGCCCGGACGATTCGGTGGCGGCGCACGCGGCGCGGGCGGGCGTGACGCCGGCGGAGTTCGCCTACGACACCATGCTGGGGGGCGGGCTGCTGTACTTCCCCATGCTCAACTACAGCGAGGGCCACCTGGACGCGGTCGCGGAGATGCTCGAGCGGGAGGGCACCGTGCCCGCGCTGGGCGACGGGGGTGCGCACTGCGGGGCCATCTGCGACGCGAGCTTCACCACCACGATGCTCACGCACTGGGGCCGCGACCGCACCCGCGGGCGGCGCTTCGGCGTCCCGTGGCTGGTCAAGCGGCACACCGCCGACACCGCGGCCGCCGTGGGGCTGGGCGACAGGGGCCTGCTGGCGCCCGGCTACCGCGCCGACATCAACGTGATCGACTTCGACGCGCTGCAGGCGGACCACCCGGAGGTGCGCTACGACCTGCCCACCGGCGGGCGGCGGCTGATGCAGACGGCCACCGGGTACCGGGCGACGATCGTGGCGGGCGAGGTGGTGCTGCGGGACGGCGAACACACGGGTGCGCTGCCCGGCCGACTGGTGCGCGGGGCGCGGCCGGCGCCGGCGGGGTGAGCGGCACGGCCGGCGCCGGCGGGGTGAGCGGCGCCCCGCCGGCCGTCGGTCACGGCATGAAGTTGCCGCCGTTCATGCCGATCGTCTGGCCGGTGATCCACTCCGCCTCGTCCGAGGCCAGGTACACCGCCAGGTAGGCCGGGTCTTCGGGCCGCCCCACCCTGCCGACCGGGATGCTGTCGGCCAGCGACTGGATGGCGCTGGTGTCCTTGAGGACCACGCCCATGGCGATCACGTTGCAGGTGATGCCGCGCCGCGCGTTCTCGGAGGCGAGGTGGCGCATGAACCCGATCTGGCCCGACTTCGCGGCCGCGTAGGGCGAGACGCCGATGTTGAGCCCGGTCTGGCCGGCCCCCGACGAGATCGTGATGATGCGGCCGCGGCCGCGGTCGGTCATCCCGCCCAGCACGGCCTTGGAGCAGTTCATCATGCCGTAGAGGTTGACGGCGAAGATGGTCGCCCAGTCGTCGGGGGCGGTGTCGGTGAACTGCGCCATCCGCATCGGCCCGGCCGGGCCGCCGTTGCCGGCGTTGTTGACCAGGATGTCGACGGGGCCCTCCGTGTCGGCGATGCCGGCCACCGCCGAGGTGACGGCGTCGAAGTCGGAGACGTCGAACGCGAGCGCCCGCGCCCTGCCGCCGGCCTCGACGATGGCGTCGACGGTCTCCTGCGCGCGCTCGGCGTAGTAGTCGTTGACCACCACCTGCGCACCGGCCTCGGCCAGCTTCCGGGAGATCCCGGCGCCGATGTTCTGGCCCGCACCCGTCACCAGGGCGGTCTTTCCCGTCAAATCGAACATGCGCTATCCCTTCTCGTTCCTGCCTGAATCGAAAGTTCCTGCCTGTATGGAAAACCGTGTCAGCCCTGGGTGCGGGCGGCGTCGCCGAACAGCATGATGCCGTCGGCGCTGGGCACGACGCCGGTCACGCCGCGCCACGCGATGAGGTTCTTGGTGGCGCCCAGCGGCGCGAACGGCGCCGTCTCGTTCACCCACGACTGCAGCCGGTCGAGCGCGGCCCGGCGCGACTGCTCGTCGCCGGCGGCCTGCACCCCGGCGAGGATCCCGTCGGCCTCGGGGCTGTCGACGCCCAGCACGTTCGAGCTCGACCCGCTGTGCAGGTTGCTGAACAGCCGGATGTAGGGCGCCTCCTCGGCCACGTTGAAGCCCGACTCGCCGATGTCGAACTCGTGCTTGGCGTACATGGTGGTGATGAGGTCGTTCATGCTCGGCGCGAAGTCGATGTCCACCGTGAAGCCCACGGCCTGCAGCATCGACTGCACCGCGAGGGCGTGCGACTGCGCGTACGGCGCGTTGAGCCCCGCGTAGGTGAGCCGGCCGTCGTAGCCGTCGGCCTTCGCCTGGGCCAGCAGCTCGCGCGCCAGGTCGGGGTCGTAGCCGGTGGCCGCGACGTCGCCGTGCCAGCGCGACCACTGCTGGAACATGTCGCTGCCCGGCATGCCGAGGCCCTTGTTGGCGCGCTCGTCGAACAGGTCGGGGTCGACGGCGGCGACGATGGCCTTGCGCACCCGCTCGTCCGCTGCGGCACGGCCCGGGCGCTGGTTGATCGCGACGATGGCGCCCATGTTCCCGGTGTAGACGTACCCGGTGTGCTCGGTGGTGAGCGCGTCGGCCACCACGTCGGGCGAGCGCAGGTAGACGGCGTCCACCCCGCCGGTGCGCAGCGCGTCGAGCCGCGCATCCTCGCTGGTGATGACGGGGAACGTGAGCGTGTCCAGGTGCGGCGTGCCGCCCCAGTAGTCGGGGCGCGCCGTGAGGGTCAGGCCCGTCTGCGGCTGGAAGTCGGCCACGGTGAACGGCCCTGCGCCGACGGGGTGGAAGGCGCCGCCCGCCATCGACGACGGCGCGACGATCATGCCCGGCCCGGCGGTGAGCAGCGCGGGGAACTGCGGCCACGGCGCGGTGAGGCGGAAGCGCACCGTGTGCGGGTCCACCACGTCCACCCCGGCCACCGCCGACGACCACAGCTGGGCGTGGGTCCCCTTGCTGGAGACGTAGCGGTCGATGCTCCAGGCCACCGCCTCGGCGTCCAGCGGGGTGCCGTCGCTGAAGGTCACGCCGTCGCGCAGCGTGAGCGTCCAGGAGGTGCCGGAGGGGTCGGCGGAGAGATCCTGCGCCATCTGCGGCACGTACTCGTCGGAGGCCGCGTCGTAGCGCACGAGCAGGTCGTAGATCGCCGCCATCTCGGTGCCGCCGGTGGAGCCGCCGTCCTGGCGCACCGGGTCGAGGCTGGAGATGCCGGCGAACGTCGAGAAGGCGACGGCGCCGCCCTCGACGCCCTCGCCGGAGTCGGAGGCGTCGAGCAGGCCGGCGGTGACGCCGGAGATGTCGTGGGCGGAATCGGCCGTGCCGCCGCCGTTGCTGCCGCATCCGGCCAGCAGGAGGGCGGCGGCGGTGGCGGCGATGAGCAGGCCGCGGGTGGTGCGCATGGTTTCACCTCGGGTGATGGGAGGGGGAGGCGCCGAGCAAGCGGATTCGGCTCGATCAGGCGCCCCGATGTGCGGAATCCGCTTGCTCAGCGCGCCATGGCGGCGGCCGAGTCGAAGCCGGACGGCGCGTGCCGGCCGGCGACCCCGTGCTCGAACATCCCCGAGCCCACGGCCTCGCCGTAGCGCGCCTGCACCACGTATTCGACGGTCCCGTACGTCTTGCGCTGCGTGAACTCGGGCGCGGACGTGTCGTAGCGCGACGACAGCGACCAGTCGCGCCCCATCCATCGGCCGTGGTTCCATTCCGGGTCGCTGCCGTAGCCGGCGCCGATCTGCAGCGTGAGGAACGTCTTCGGCTCGAGCTCGAGCACCGACTGCCTGCCCGTGCGGTCGGTGAGGTGGATGCGCACCGATTCGGTCTCGCGGGTACCGGGCTTGTAGGTGATGTCGAAGCGCGGCCAGCCCAGCTGCTCCACCGCGCCGTCCCGGTCGACCCGCACGGCGTAGTTGAGCGAGCGGAAGCCGTCGCCGTCCTCCTGCGCGATGAGGACGATGGCGAAGTCGTCGAAGCGCAGCGGGCAGTACACCCACCAGAACCCGTCGGGCCGCAGCTCCGCCGTGCGCTCGGCCGGATCCGGCGCGCCGGAGGGGCGGATGCCCCACGAGCGGTCGCGGCTGCCCATCCACACGGCCGGGTCGACGGTGAAGTCCTCGCCGTCCACGCTGAGCGTCCCCTCCCACGAGCCGAGCTGGGCGAACCGGCTGGCGTCGAGGTTCGGCCGGCGCCCGCCCATCAGCAGGTGCCGGTCCTCCAGCACGGCGCGGAACGAGCCCCGCCAGGTGAGGTCGAACGAGAGGTCGGGGTGCTCGCACACGAGGCGCAGCGTCTCCAGCGGCTCGATCACCTCGATGCGGTAGCCGCCCACCCGGTCGCGGTAGCGGGTGTCCAGCGCGTCCGAGAAGCGCACCGCCCGCTGATCGGTGCCGCGCGTCGCGGTGGCGAAGGCGTCGACCACGCCCAGGTTCGGGTACACGCCGAAGCCGGAGACGACGTAGATGCGGCCGGTCCGGTCGTGGGCGTTGAAGTAGTAGCGGTCGTAGAAGTTGCGGTCGGACGTCTCGGTGCGCGCCATCGACAGCGGCACCTGGTGGATCGGGTATTCGTCCAGCGGATCCGGGTACATCAGATCTCCCATTCGTAGTGGTCGTCGACGATGGCGCGCAGCATGCGGTGATGCAGCACGTACTCGTCGGGGTCGGCGGGGGCGGGCGTGTCGCCGAAGTGCACCGAGCGCGCCTTGATGCGGGCGAAGATGACGCCCGTGCGCACCGCGGCGAGCATGAGGTGGAACGGCATGTGGTGCAGCGTGCGGCCCGATTCGGCGCTGTAGGCGGCGAGCACGTCGGCGCCGCGCAGGAAGCCGGGCAGCCCCTGCTTGCCGAACGATTCGGCCATGTCCTGGTACATGCGGTGGAAGAACACGAACCAGGCGACGTCGCTCTCGGGCGGGGCCAGGGCCGCGCCCTCCCAGTCGAGCGCCGCCGTCGGCCGGAAGTCGCGGTAGAGGATGTTGCCGATGCGGGCGTCGCCCCAGGCGAGGACGTCGGGCGAGTCCTGCGGGGGCAGTTCGCCGCGCAGCCGGCGCAGCCCCTCCTCGAGCAGCGGCACCCGCACCCCGCCCTCGGCGACGGTCCACTCGTAGTAGGCGGCGGTGTCGTCGACCAGGCGGCGCAGCCCGGTGCCGGCCGGGCCGTCGGCGCGCAGCTCGGCGGGCGGCGGCGTGGCGTGCACCGCGGCCAGCAGCGCCACGGAGCTGCGCTGCATCCGGTCGCGCTGGGCGGGCGTCGCGTCCACCAGCGGCCCGCCGAACACGTACGGCGGATTGTCGGGCGGGGCGGCGCCGTCGGCCCGGTCCATGATGAGGAACGGCCTGCCGAGGGGGACGGCCGACTCCTCCACCCACCGCACCCGCGGCACCGGCACCAGGCCGGCGTCGGCCAGCGCGCCGGTCACCGCGGCCTGCCGGTGCAGGTCGTAGCTCTCGAACACCGGCAGCGCCGACGGCTCGGGCGCCAGGCGCAGCACGTGCTCGGTGCGCCCCGCCCCTCCTCCGCGCACCGCGGTGAACAGCACCGACACGCTGGACATCCCGGAGGAGGCGGAGCGGGAGAGGCCGGCGACGGTGAGCGCCGGGTCGGCCTCGGCGCGGCGCAGCCACCGCTGCAGCGCCGTGGCCAGGCCGGCGAGGTCGGTGCGGGTTGTGGTGACGGTGGTGTTGACGCCGTCGGGGACGG
>CAZDSL010000009.1:0-19145 GCA_964507655.1 uncultured Mycobacteriaceae bacterium
CGCCCCCGGCCGCGCTACCCGGGGGAGGAGCGTCCCGGGGCGCCGCGCCCGCAGCCCGCGCCCGCACCGGAGGACGCCGGCCCCGACGCCCCCGCCACCGGCGCGCACGCGGCGCCCGACGACGGCGGCCGCCGTCGCCGCGACGACGCCCCCGCCGAGCCGGACGACGCACCGGACGACGCCGAAGCGACGGGCGGCCGGCACCTGCGACCCGACGCCCCGCGTCAGGTGACGGTCGAGGAGCTGCTGCGCCGGCAGCGCGAGGGCCGCTGACCGCGCCGCCGGCGTGACCCCGCGCGACCGTCCCGGTGACGGCCGTGCGGCCCGCGGCCGTCGCCGGGGGCCGCTACGGTGATCAGCGTGGCCACCTTCCGCGACGCCCTCGCCCGGGGTATCAGGCGACGCTGGCTGCTCTACATCGCGAGCATGGCCGCCGCGAACATCCTCGCGGGCGTCATCGCCGGCGTGCTGCTGATCTGGGTGCTGCCCATCCCCGCCACCCCCGGCGCCGTCGACAACGGCGTCGCCTCCTTCTACACGGCCGTCATCTACCTGGCCATCGGCGCGGTGGTCAGCGTCGCCGCCGCCGCGGCGCTGCTGCGGCCCATCGCCCGGCGCTACCGCAGCGGCGGCGCCCCCACCCCGGACGAGCGGCGCGCCGTCATGCTGCTGCCGATGCGCCAGGCCCTGGTGCACACCGTCGTGTGGTTGGGCGGCGCCGTCTCGTTCACCGTCTTCTACTACGGCAAGGCGCCCAATCTGGCCATCACCGGCGGTATCGTGCTGGCCCTCGTCTCCATCGGCACCTTCGGCGCCAGCTACATGCTCGGCGAGCGCATCCTGCGGCCGGTGGCGGCGCGCGCACTGTCCGACGCCGAGTACGGCCCCTTCTCGGCGCCGCCGATCTCGCTGCGGCTGCTGCTCACGTGGGGGCTGGGCACGCTGGTGCCGGTGATCGGCGTGCTCACGCTGGCCGTCGCGCAGCTCATGGGCTGGATCGACGCCACCAGCACGTCGTTCGCCGGCGCCATCATCGCCATGGCGGTGCTCACCGTGGGCACATCGCTGGGGCTCACTCTCATCGTCAGCGCGCACCTGTCCGACCCGGTGCGCCAGCTGCGGGCCGCGCTGCGCGACGTGCAGAACGATGTGCGCGACGCCCACGTCGACGTGTACGACGGCAGCGAGCTGGGCGCGCTGCAGGTGGGCTTCAACCGCATGGTCACGGCGGTTGAGGAGCGGCGGCGGCTGCGCGTGCTGTTCGGCAAGCACGTGGGCGACGACGTGGCCCGGCTAGCGCTGGAGAACGGCACCGAGCTGGGCGGCGAGACCCGCTTCGTGTCGGTGCTGTTCGTCGACATGATCGCGTCGACCCGCATGGCCGCGGCCCGCCCGCCCGCCGAGGTGGTCGACGTGCTCAACCGCTTCTTCCAGGTGGTGGTGGACGTGGTGCACCGCAACGGCGGCTTCATCAACAAGTTCATCGGCGACGAGGTCTTCGCCGTGTTCGGCGCCCCGCTCGAGATGGCCGACCCGTGCCGCGCCACGCTGCGGGCCGCGCGCGAAATGCACTGCGCGCTGGTGGAGCGCACGGGCATCGACGCGGGCATCGGGGTGTCGTCGGGCATGTGCGTCGCGGGGAACGTGGGCGCGGCCGAGCGGCTCGAGTACACGGTGATCGGCGACCCGGTCAACGAGGCGGCGCGGCTGACGGAGCTCGCGAAGCTGCACCCGTCGCGGGTCTTCGCCTCGCAGACGACGGTGGGCGCCGCCGCGGCCGACGAGCAGCAGCACTGGCACGCGGGGCGCAGTCTGGTGCTGCGCGGCCGCAGCATGCCCACGCGCATCGCGCATCCCACCGACACCCCGCCGCAGCCCGCCGCGGCGGCCGGCGGCGCCGACACCACCGGCCCCGACACGGTCCCCCGGTTCCGGCCGCGCCCGGCCGACGAGGCCTGATCGCGCAGGCCGGGCGGCGTGTAACGCAGGGCACGCGGGAGAGGCGGGAACACCGACCGCACCGCCATGACAGATAGGCTGGTCGAATGCCGGCCCGCGCGACTGCCGACCCAGCGCCCACGCAGCGCCCCCGCTTCTGGTGGGTGCGCTGGGTCCTGGCGATCGGTCTGGTGGGCCTGCTCACCGCCGAGGGCCTGTACATCTGGCCCAGCCTGCACAACTCGTGGCAGGCGCTGAGCGAGATCCACTGGGGCTGGGTGGCGGCGTGCATCCTGGCGCAGGCGGCGTCGATGAGCAGCTTCGGCCGGGTGCAGAAGGTGCTGCTGGGCGCGGCGGGCGTCAAAATCTCGCAGCTCAAGTCGCTGTCGGTGATCTACGCGAGCACCGCCATGAGCCTCACGCTGCCCGCCGGCCAGGTGTTCTCCACCGCGTTCACCTACCGCCGCACCCGCCGCTGGGGGGCCAGCCCGGTGGTGGCCTCGTGGCAGGTGGCCATGTCGGGCGTGCTCGCCGCGGCGGGGCTCACCGTGCTGGGCGTGGGCGGTGCGCTGTTCGTGGGCACCTCCGTCAACCCGTTCACCGCGGTGTTCAGCGTGGTGGGCCTGCTGGCGCTCGCCTATGCCGGGCGCTACGTGGCCAACCATCCCGACTCGCTCGAGGATCTGGGCCGGTGGGCGCTGCGCTGGTTCAACTACCTGCGCAGCAGGCCCGCCACCACCGGGCTCGACCGCTGGCGCGGCATCATCGAGCAGCTCAAGTACGTGCAGCTCGGCGCCAAGGACGGCGCCATCGCCTTCGGCTGGTCGTTCTACAACTGGGTCGCCGACATCGCCTGCCTCGGCTTCGCCTGCTGGGCGGTGGGCGCGCACCCCACGATCTCGTCGCTCGCCATCGCCTACGCCGCCGCGAAGGCCGTCGGAGCCATCCCGCTGATGCCCGGCGGCCTCGTCTTCGTCGAGGGCACGCTCATCGCCGCGCTCACCGCGGGCGGCCTCTCGGGGGCCGACGCCGTGGCCGCGGTGCTGGTCTACCGCATCATCAGCTTCATCCTCGTGGCCATCGTCGGCTGGATCATCTTCCTGGTCATGTTCCGCACCCAGGACCACGAGGACCTGGCAGCCGACCGCGAACTGCGCGAACGCGAACTCGCCGAGCTGGAGGACGAGCACGCCGGCGGCGACGACGCGGACGGGGCCGGCGGAGAGGCGGACGCGGGCCAGTCCGGCCGGAACCCGGACGCGGACGGGACCGACGAAGGGCCGGACGCGGCGGCCGGCGAGGCCCCCGGCGGCGAGACCCTCAGCGACGCGGCCCCCGGCGACGCGGCGGAGTCGGACGACCGGGCGGACGCCGCGGGCCGGGACGGCGACGGTCCCGCGGAACCGGGCCCGCGGGATGCCGGCGCCGCCGACACGGGCACCTCCGCTCCCCCTGATCCGCTCCGCGGCGGCCCCGATCCACTCAGCGGCGACCCTGATCCACTCGGCGGCGGCCCTGGCCAGGGCGAACGCATCGTCGGCGGACTGCTGCCCGACCCGGCGCGTCCCCGCCGCCGCTGACACCCGCGCGGGGCGTCAGACCCGCTTGAACGCCGCGTACCAGTCGATGAGCTCGGGCGCGTCGACGGCGGTGGGGTCGACGGTGGTGGCCGGGTCGGCCCCGAGCAGCAGCCGCTTGACCGGCACCTCGAGCTTCTTGCCCGTGCGGGTGTGCGGCACGCCGGGCGCGGCGATGACCTCGTCGGGCACGTGCCGCGGCGAGGCCTGCTCGCGCACGGCGGCCTTGATGCGCCCCACCAGCGCCTCGTCCAGCTCGGCGCCCTCGCGCAGCACCACGAACAGCGGCATCCAGTAGCCGCCGCCGGGCTCCTCGACGCCCAGCACCATCGCCTCGGCGACCTCGGGCAGCTGCTCGACGGCCTGGTAGATGTCGGCGCTGCCCATGCGGATGCCGTTGCGGTTGAGCGTCGAATCGCTGCGGCCGTGGATCTCCACGCTGCCGCGGCCGGTGACCGTCACCCAGTCGCCGTGCCGCCACACGCCCGGGTAGGTGTCGAAGTACGCGTCGCGGTAGCGGGCGCCGTCGGGGTCGTTCCAGAAGCGCACCGGCATCGACGGCATCGGGCGGGTCACCACCAGCTCGCCCACCTGGTCGCGCACCGGCCGGCCGGCGGCGTCGTACGCGTCGAGCGCCACGCCCAGCATCCGGCACGACAGCTCGCCCGCCCACACCGGCACCGTCGGCGCCGCGCCCACGAACGCCGTCACCACGTCGGTGCCGCCGCTGATCGAGTTGATCTGCACGCGCGCGCCCACCTCGTCGCGGATCCACCGCGCCGACGACGCGGGCAGCGTCGCCCCCGTCACGCCCACCATGCGCAGGGACGACAGGTCGTGCTCGGCGGCCGGGTGCACGCCCGCCTTGATGCAGGCGAGGACGTAGCCGGGGCTGGTGCCGAGCACGGTGACGCCGCCCTCCGCCGCGAGCGCCCACAGCGCGCCGGGGCCGGGGGCCGAGGGGCTGCCGTCGTAGGTGACGATGGTCGACCCCGCCAGCAGGCCCGCCACCTGGAAGTTCCACATCATCCAGCTGGGCGAGGTGAACCAGAAGAACACGTCGCCGGGGCCCAGGCCGGTGTGCAGCACGCCCGCCTTGAGGTGCTCGAGCACCACGCCGCCGTGCCCGTGCACGATGCCCTTGGGCAGCCCGGTGGTGCCGGAGGAGAACACCACCCACAGCGGATGGTCGAAGTCCACGCGGGCCGGGTCGAGGGGGTGCTCGCCGTCGGTGGCGGCCGACCAGCCCAGCACGGTGCCGGGCCCCTCCGCCAGCGACGCCACGGCCGCGTCCTCGGCGCCCCGCACCGCGTCGCCGGCGTCCCCCGCCGCGCGCGCGACGAGCACCGTCAGCCGCAGCGACGGCAGCCCCGCCCGCAGCTCGTCCACCGCCGGCCGCTGATCGCGGGGCTTGCCGCCGTACCGGTAGCCGTCGGCCGTGACGAGCACCGCGGGCTCGAGCTGGCCGAGCCGGTCGACCGCCGCGGGGGCCGAGTAGTCCTGCCCGCACGCGGCCCAGGTGGCGCCCACCGCCGCCGTCGCCAGGAACGCCACCACCGTCTCGGTGATGTTGGGCAGGTAGCCGACGACCCTGTCGCCCGGGCCCACCCCGTGCTCGCGCAGCGTGTGGGCGAGGGCGGCCGTGCTCCGCCGCAGCTCCCCCCACGCCACCTCCCGCGCCGGCCGGCCCTCGGCGAGGTCGAGGATCGCCGGCCGCCCCGCCGCATCCTGCGCCTCGGCGTGGCGGAACACCTGGTCGACGTAGTTCATGCGCGCCCCCGGGAACCAGCGGGCGCCCGGCATCGCGTCGTCGGCCAGCGCGGGCCCCGGGTCCGCGTCGGAGGCCACGTCGAAGAAGTCCCACACGTCGCGCCAGAAGTCCGGCAGCCGCTCCGTCGACCACCGCCACAGCTGCTCGTAGGAGGAGGCGTCGGTGGGGGCGGCCGGGTCGTCCGGGTGGCGCTGGCGGACGAAATCGGCGAACTCGACGATCCGGCTGGACGCCACCGCCTCCGCAGCGGGCTCCCACAGCACCTCGGGGCCCGCGGCGTCGCCGGCCCCCGTCGCTGATGGTCCCGTCGCCGATGATCCCGCAACCACAGCCGTCCCCGATCCGCTCGCCGATACCGTCAGCCGAGACTATCGCGCGTGATCTCAGTCACCGACGAGAGCCCGGCCAGCCCCAGCGTGAGGTCGAATTCGGCGATGATGTTCGCGACGGCGTCGCGCGCCCCGTCGCGCCCGCCCAGCGCCAGCCCGTACAGGTGCGGGCGCCCCACGGTGACGGCGTCGGCCCCCAGCGCCAGGGCCTTGAACACGTCGGCGCCGCCGCGCACTCCGCTGTCGAGCAGCACCGCCGCGCGCCCGTCGACGGCGGGGGCGATGGCCTCGAGCGCGTCGACCGCGGCGATCGCCCCGTCCACCTGGCGGCCGCCGTGGTTGGACACGATGACGCCGTCGACGCCCTCGTCCACGGCCCGGCGCGCGTCGTCCGGGTGCAGCACGCCCTTGAGCAGCACGGGCAGGCGGGTGCGCTCACGCAGGGTGGCGATGTCGTCCCAGCTCAGCGAGGGTCGCGAGTAGATGTCGAGGAACGTCTCGACCGCCGCGCGGGGCTCGGGCGAGCGCAGGTTGCGCAGCAGCGCGCCCGGGTAGCGCCGGCTCATGGCGATCAGGGAGCGCACGGCCCCCAGCGTCACCTCCACCTCGGGGCGGGCGCCCGCCGCGTCGCGCACCCGCTGCCGCACGATCTCGAGGAAGCGCGGGTCGGAGGTGTACTGGGCGATGCCCTCGCCGCGCGCGAACGGCAGCGAACCGAGGTTGAGGTCCTGCGGACGCCAGCCCAGCATCGTGGTGTCGAGCGTGACCACCAGCGCGTCGGCGCCGCTGCGCTCGGCCCGTCCGATGAGGCTGTCCACCAGCTGCTCGTCGGTGCTCCAGTACAGCTGGAACCAGTGCGGCGCGGAGCCCATCGCGGCGGCCGATTCCTCCATGGGCGCGCAGCCCTGGTTCGAGAAGATGTAGGGCACGCCCAGCTCGGCGGCCGCGGCGGCGATGGCCACGTCCGCCTCCGGGTGCACCAGCTCGGCGGCGCCCACCGGCGCGAACAGCACCGGGGCGGGGATGCGGCGGCCGAACAGCTCCACAGACAGGTCGCGGCGGGAGACATCGCGCAGCACCCGCGGCACGATGCGGTGCCGGTCGAACGCCGCGCGGTTGGCGTCCATGGTGACGCCCGCACCCGCGCCGCCCGCCACGTACGCCCAGGCCCGCGGCGACATCCTCCGCCGGGCCGCCCGCTCGAGCGCCGCGAAATCGGTGGGGACGGCGGGGCGCCGGCCCAGCACGCCGTCGCGGTAGATGCGGTTCTGGCGCTCCCGGCCGGGGCCCTCGTGCGGGGCCGCCGCGCCCGCGTGATCGCCGGTCATGCCCGCAGGCTCACGTCGCTCATGCCTGGCAGGATAATGGCCCGATGGACGATTCCGCGCCCCCCGACGCGCCCCGGTCGGCCGCGCCGGAGGCCCCCTGCCCGTGCGGGTTCGGCCCCGCCTACGCACAGTGCTGCGGGCGGTTCCACCGAGGCGACGCGCAGGCCCCCACCGCCGCGGCCCTCATGCGCTCGCGGTATGCGGCCTTCGCGGTGGGCGACGCCGGCTACCTGCTGCGCACGTGGGACCGCCGCACCCGGCCGCGGCGGCTGGTGCTGGACGACGACGTGCGGTGGACGCGGCTGGTCATCGTCGACACCGCGGGCGGCGGGCTGCTCGACACCGAGGGCGTGGTGGAGTTCGTGGCGCAATACGAGGCGCCCGGGGCGGGCGGCGGGCGCGCGCGGGGGCGGCAGCACGAGCGCAGCCGCTTCGCCCGCGACGGGTCCGGGGCGTGGGTGTACGTCGACGGGCAGGCCTGAGCGTTCGATCCGAGCACCGACTACGCACGCCGAGCGCCGAACACCGCGCTGGACTGGCCGAACGGTGCTCGGATCGGGCGGGGTGAGCGCGGATCAGGATCGGTACAGCCAGGCGCGGGTGCGCGGCATGCCGCTGGCGCCGTCGGGCCCCGGCTTGACGGCCAGCACCTGGTTGAGCCCCAGCCGGTGCGGATACTCGAACCCCA
The DNA here is from genome assembly GCA_964507655.1 of uncultured Mycobacteriaceae bacterium. Taxonomy (GTDB): domain Bacteria; phylum Actinomycetota; class Actinomycetes; order Mycobacteriales; family Mycobacteriaceae; genus Tomitella. The sequence continues at coordinate 7,632 of CAZDSL010000009.1, forward strand.
GCGCGCTGGCCGCCAGGTACAGCAGCCACGTGCGGGCCCGCTCGTCGCCCACCAGCGACACCGCCTCCGGCCACCGGGCCTGCAGGTTGGCCACCCAGGCGCGCAGCGTCAGCGCGTAGTGCTCGCGCAGGGATTCGGCGTCGCGCACCTCGAAGCCGCCGCGTTCGAGGGCGTCGACGGTGATGCTCAGCGGCAGGATCTCGCCGTCGGGGAAGACGTAGCGGTCGATGAAGGTGCGTGCCCCGCGCCGGCGGGTGGAGGCGTCGCGGCGGCGCTCCCGCGCGGGCAGCGGGCGCACCGACGAGATCTGGTGGTTGAGCAGGCGGCCGCCGTCGCGCAGCAGCCCGTGCAGATCCTCCGCGTACACCGGCAGGTTGGCCCGGCCCACGTGCTCGGCCATGCCGATCGAGCAGATCGCGTCGAACGGGCCGTCCTCGATCGCGCGGTAGTCCTGCAGCCGGAACTCCACGCGGTCGGCCACGCCGGCCTCGGCCGCACGCTCGCGGGCCAGCTCCAGCTGCGCGCGGCTCAGCGTGACGCCCACGGCGCGCACCCCGTGCTCGCGGGCGGCGTGGATGGCCATAGTGCCCCAGCCGCAGCCCACGTCGAGCAGCCGCATCCCCGGCTGCAGCCCGAGCTTGCGGCAGATGTGCTCGCACTTGCCGCGCTGCGCCTCCTCGAGCGACTCCACCCCGTCGGCCCAGTAGGCGCACGAGTACACCATCGACGGGCCCAGCAGGATACGGTAGAACTCGTTGCCGATGTCGTAGTGCGACGACACCGACGACGCGTCGCGCGCCTCGCTGTGCCGGCCGCCCCGGCGGCCGCGCATCTCCATGGCGGGCGGGCGCGGCGGCGGACCCACGGCACCCAGGCGCACCGCGCGCCCGATGCCCCGCCGCACGGCCTTCGCGTCGACGCCGTGCATGCGGTGCCGGGCGATCCGCTCGATCACCTGCGGCATGTCGAGCAGGCCGAAGATATCGCCGCCCTCCACGTCCACATCGCCCGAGACGAAGGCGCGCGCCAGGCCCAGCTCGTCGGGCGACCAGACGATGCGCCGCAGACCGCGCCGGTTGCGGAACACGACGGTGCACTGCGCCCCGGGCGGGCCCGCCACCGAGCCGTCCCACGCCCGGATACGCAGCGGGAGAGGGGCTTTGAGCACGTCTTCGAAGGTCGTCAAGATGCCGGAGGCTGCACTACCCACATCGGGTGATTCTGTGCGATCGGGCGGCGATCCGCTGGCGATTGCGGCGAGACGCCCCACTGACCGGGACCGCCCCGCCGGCGGCGCCGCCCCGGCACGCAGGCGCGGCCGCGAGCCCCGTCACTTCCGGAGCGCGCCGCGGCCCGGCACGGCGGCACCTACCGTACGGTGTCGCGCATGTACAAGATCATGTTGGCGCTGCACCTGCTGTTCGCCATCTTCGCCGTGGGGCCGCTGATCCATGCGACGTCCACCGCGGCGCGCGGCCTGCGCACCGGCGACGTGGCCACCATCAACGCGTCCTCCAAGTCGACGCGCATCTACTCGTACGCCTCGTTCCTGGCGGTGGTCTTCGGCTTCGGGCTCATGTCGGCCAAGGCCCCCTGGGGCGGCGACTCGGTGGCCTCCTTCTCCGAGCCGTGGATCTGGATCTCGCTGATCCTGTGGTTCGCTGCGATCGTCCTGGCGCTGGTGGTGATCGTGCCGACCCTCGACGACGCGGCCGACAAGCTCAAGGGCGGCGGCTCGGCGTCGGCGCTCATCGGCAAGGTGGCGGCCGCGGGCGGCGTCATCGCGCTGCTGTTCCTCGTCACCGTCTTCCTCATGGTGTACAAGCCGGGGGCCTGAGCGCCGCGGCCCCGACGGGCGGGCGCGCTCAGTACGGCCAGGCCGGCGCCTCGGGCAGCCCGTCGCGGCCGGGCCGGCCCACCAGCCAGGCCAGCAGCTCGCGCCGCGGCAGCTCCGGCACCGCGCCGCCCCACCCCGTCGCCTCCAGCGCGGGCAGCTCCGTGGCCAGCGTGTGCTCCACGAACTCCCCGGGCCAGTCGGCGGGCGTGTAGCCCAGCGCCAGGTCGGCGTGGTGGATCTCGAGTTCGCGCCAGCGCAGCACCGGCAGCATCCGGGCCGGCACCGTGTGCTTCCAGCGGACCCGCGCCTCCAGCGCCGACGCCGGGATCGCGGCCATCGTCTCGAGCGCCCGCCCGCCCGCGAACTCCTCGTCGGCGCGCAGCAGTGCCACCGGCCGGCCGGCCCCCTCCTCGATGGCCGACGCCCGCGCGTCCGGCCCGCCCGGGTACATCTCCGGCGCCGGCGCCCCGCCCACCACGCCGCGCGCGAACCGCCACATCGCGTCGGCGTTGCGCGCCAGGTGCGTCACCACGTGCCCGCGCGACCAGCCCGGCAGCACCGACGCGCCGCGCGCCTGCTCCTCCGTCATCGCCTCGAGCGTGGCCGCCAGCCGCGCCTCCGACGCCCGCGCCTGCGCGACCACGTCCCCGTATTCCTCCACCATGGCCCGAGCCTACGGCCCGCCGACGCGCCCCACGCGCCACCGCCCCTACCGCCGGACCGCCGGAGTCGATACGTTGCTAGGGCCGGACGGACACCCGCCCAACTCGCCGAGGATCCGAGGAGCAGGACATGACGCAGGACGCCGATGTCATCGTGGTGGGCGCAGGCCTGGCCGGGCTGGTCGCCACCTACGAGCTCACCCGCGCGGGCAAGCGCGTGCTGCTGGTGGATCAGGAGAACGAGGCCAACCTGGGCGGCCAGGCGTTCTGGTCGCTCGGCGGCATCTTCCTGGTCAACAGCCCCGAGCAGCGGCGCATGGGCATCCGCGACTCCTACGACTTGGCCCTGCAGGACTGGATGGGCTCGGCCGCCTTCGACCGCGAGCGCGAGGACCACTGGCCGCGGCAGTGGGCGCAGGCGTACGTGCAGTTCGCCGCCGGCGAGAAGCGCGCCTACATGCACGACCTGGGCATGCGGTTCATGCCCACCGTGGGCTGGGCCGAGCGCGGGCGCGGCACGGCGCTCGACCACGGCAACTCGGTGCCCCGCTTCCACATCTCCTGGGGCACCGGCCCCGAGGTGGTGCGGATCTTCGCCGAGCCGGTGCTCGAGGCGGCCTCCCGCGGCCTGGTGACCTTCGCGCACCGGCACCAGGTGGACGAGCTCATCGTCGAGGACGGCGCCGCGGTGGGCGTGCGCGGCACGGTGCTGGCCCCGTCCACCGAGTCGCGGGGCGTGCGGTCCAACCGGGACAAGGCCGGCGAGTTCGAGCTGCGCGCGCAGGCGGTGGTGGTGACCTCCGGCGGCATCGGCGGCAACCAGGAGCTGGTGCGCAGGAACTGGCCCGTCGACCGGCTGGGGCGGATGCCGCAGAACATGATCTGCGGTGTGCCCGCGCATGTCGACGGCCGCATGCTGGAGATCACCGAGAACGCGGGCGGCAGCATCGTCAACCGCGACCGCATGTGGCACTACACCGAGGGCATCGTCAACTGGGACCCCATCTGGCCGGACCACGGCATCCGCATCATCCCCGGCCCGTCGTCGCTGTGGCTGGACGCCGAAGGCAAGCGGCTGCCCACGCCGCTGTTCCCCGGCTTCGACACGCTCGGCACCCTCAAGCACATCCTGGGCACCGGCCACGACCACACCTGGTTCATCCTGACGCAGTCGATCATCGAGAAGGAGTTCGCGCTGTCGGGCTCCGAACAGAACCCCGACATGACCGGCAAGGACCTCAAGCTGCTGCTCGGCCGCGTCGGCAAGGGCGCGCCGGGGCCGGTGGACGCGTTCATGCGCTACGGCGAGGACTTCGTGGTGCGCCCGGACCTGCGCTCACTGGTGGACGGCATGAACGCCATCGGCTCGGGCCCCACGCTCGACTACGCGCAGGTGGAGCGCGAGGTGCTGGCCCGCGACCGCGAACTCGACAACACCTACTCCAAGGACCTGCAGCTCATGGCCGTGCGCAACGCGCGCAGCTACCTGGCCGACAAGGTCATCCGCGTGGCCAAGCCGCACAAGCTGCTCGACCCGGCGCACGGCCCGCTCATCGCGGTGCGGCTGCACCTGCTCACGCGCAAGACGCTGGGCGGGCTGGAGACCAACCTCGATTCGCAGGTGATACGCCCCGACGGCGCCGCCTTCGACGGGCTCTACGCCGCGGGCGAGGCGGCCGGCTTCGGCGGCGGCGGGGTGCACGGCTACAACGCGCTCGAGGGCACCTTCCTGGGCGGCTGCATCTTCTCGGGGCGCGCCGCCGGGCGGGCGCTCGCGCGCGACCTGGGCTAGCGGCAGCCGGCCAAGCGTTTTCGGCACATCCGGCGCCCGGAACGTGCCGAAAACGCTTGGCGGGCCCGGGCTACTGCGCCGGCAGCCACGCCCCGTGCAGCCCGGCCGGCACGCGTTGCGGCAGCCGCACCCGCGCCCGGGGCCCCTCCTGCGGCGCGTCGCCGTCGAACACGAAGAACCAGCTGCTCAGGTCGCCGCGGTCGGTGACGATCGACCCCCAGTAGTGCTCGCCGGCGCCGGTGGGCAGGTGGATCGGCTCGCCGAACGACAGGCCCCGGTCGCCCCAGCTGACGCCGTCGCCGGTCTCCAGGTCGTACCAGCGCAGCAGGTCGGCGTCGCCGCCCACCAGGCCCGCGCCGTCGCTCTCGCCCACCGTCGACACCTGCCGGTGCGGGCGGGTGAGGAGCCTGTCGTCGATGCGGGGGAACTCCATATTCTGCCGGGCGATCTCGGTGCGGGTGATGCGCCCCGTCGCCGGGTCGAGCACGGCGCGGCACAGCGCGCTCGACGGCTCGCCCGCCACGCCCGCCACCGCGCCCGGGTGATCCCACTGCACGTAGTCCACGACGACGGTGCCGTCGCCGGCGTCGTAGGCGTTGGCCGTGTGCCACATCCAGAACGCCTCGTCGCCGCACCAGCGCACCGGCGAGCCGTCGCGCGGGATCAGCGCGAACCGGCTTCCGGCGTCCGGCCGCCACTGCAGCACCGATCCGCCGGCCATGGCCGCCGCGACGTCGAAGTACAGCGGGCACACCGGCACCACCAGGTAGGTGGCGGTGAGTGCCATGTCGTGGATCATCACCGGCTGATCGAGGCCGTCTACGACGGTGGCGGGGCGCAGCGGCACCCCGTCGGGGCCGATCGCCGTCCACGTCAGATACGGCGCCTCGAGGCTGTAGCAGAACGAGAACAGCTCGCCCGTCGCCGGATCCACCTTGGGGTGCGCGGTGAGCCCGGCGGGGAGCGTCCCGTCGAACGTCTCGCGGCACACGGTGCGCAGGTCGGCGGGATCGAGCCGGAACGGCGGCGCCGACTCGGCCAGCGCCAGCAGCCGGCCGCCGTGGCGCACCACGTTGATGTCGGGCAGGTCGCGGTCGGTGTAGGCGAGTTCGTCGCCGACGAGGCCGGGCCCCGGGCGGTAGAGGTCCATGACACCCGGCCACAGCGCGCGGCCGGCCGCCTCCTCGGCCACCACGGCCGGGGTGCGGACGAAGGCGTTGCGGTAGCGGGCGCGGCCGCCGTCGAGCTCGATGCGGTGCACCATCCCGTCGCCGTCGAGCGGGTACAGGTACGAGCCGATCGGATCGAAGCGCATGTTGGGGCCGTTGCGCAGGTAGGCGCCGTGCAGGCCGGCGGGCAGCTCGCCCTCCACGGGCAGCTCGCCCGACGCGAGCTCGGTGCGCTGCGGCGCGAACACCCCGCTCAGGTGCGGATCGGCGGCGGCATCGACGGGGGCCGGGGCTCCCTCAGCGGCGGTCATGGCGGCTCCTCATGGCTCGGACGCGCCCCCCTCAGGCCCTTGAGTATCCGCCGATCCCCGCGCCTGCGCTCCCGATTCGGCACCGTCGTCCCACTGACCACAGGGCGGTCCGCCACCGGACACCCGTCCGGCCTAGCATGGCCCGAAAGCGGAACACCCGTCGACACCCCCAGGGAGCAGCGCGTGCGATTCACCTTTGCCGATGCCATGACGAACCCCCAGTACTACGTGCCGCTGGCCCAGGCGGCCGAGGAGGCGGGCTACCACTCCTTCGCCGTGGCAGACAGCATCTGCTACCCGGAGGTGTCCGACTCCACCTATCCGTACACCCCCGACGGCAGCCGCGAGTTCCTCGAGAACAAGCCGTTCATCGAGTCGTTCATCCTCATCACCGCGATGGCCCAGGCCACCGAGCGCATCCGCTTCATCCCGTTCGTGCTCAAGCTGCCGGTGCGCCCGCCGGTGCTGGTGGCCAAGCAGGCGGCGTCCATCTCGGCCCTCTACGACGACAGGCTCAGCCTGGGCGTGGGCCTGAGCCCGTGGCCCGAGGACTTCGACGTGATGGGCGTGCCCTTCGCCAAGCGCGGCAAGCGCATGAACGAGGCCATGCAGATCATCCGGGGCCTCACCGCCGGCGGCTACTTCGAGCACCACGGCGAGATCTACGACCTGCAGTCGATCAAGATCAACCCGGTGCCCGGCAAGCCCGTGCCGATGCTGGTGGGCGGCCACAGCGACGCCGCCCTGCGCCGCGCAGTGCGCCTGGGCGACGGCTGGATGCACGCCGGCGGCGCGCCCGACGAGCTGGACACGATGCTGGGCCGGCTCGCCACGATCCGCGAGGAGGAGGGCAAGGAGGACGAGCCCTTCGAGATCCATGTGGCCTCGCCCGACGCCTTCACCGTGGACGGCGTCAAGCGCCTCGAGGACAAGGGCGTCACCGACGTGACGGTGGGCTTCCGCATGCCCTACCAGATGGAGCAGGACACCCAGCCGCTCGAGGAGAAGATCGCGGCGCTGCAGAAGTTCGCGGAGCGGGTCATCGCCAAGTGCGCGTGAGCCGCGCCTGAGCCCCGTGCGCGTGCGCCGCGCCTGAGCCCCGTGCGCGTGAGCCCCGCCCGGCCCCGCGGCCGGGCGGGGCGCATCGCCGCCGGGGACGGCGCCATTACGTGATCCATCCCACCGGTGCTCCCGTGGAAGACTCTGGACCCGGCCGTTAGCTTGGGTGTATGCAAATGCAAGCAGTGCAGGTCCGCGAGCTGATTCGCCGACCCGTGCTGGCCTACGCGGCCAAGCTCATGCTTGCACACCTGCTGGGCGGGATCGTCGTGTTCCTGCTCGTGCTCGAGATCCTTCCGCTGCCCACCGGCGTCACCCCGCTGCAGCTCGACCACGCCAACGCCGTCGTGTTCGCCGTGTTCATGCCCATCGCCGCGGTGCTGCTGCTGGGCGGGGGCTACCTGGCGGGCCGCCCCATCCTGGCCTGGACCTCACGCGGCGGCGCCCCCACCGCGCACGAGCGGCGCGCCACCCTGCGCCAGCCGCTGCGCCAGCTCACCGTGCAGGCGCTCACCTGGACGGTGGGGCTGATCCTTTTCGTCTCGTTCAACCTCGGCGGCGGGCCGCAGCTGGTCACGCTCGTGGCCGTCACCATCACCATGGGCGGCACCACCGCCTGCGCCATCGCCTACGTGATGGGCGAGCGCGAGCTGCGCGGGCTCGTCGCGCTCGCCGCCGCCTCCGACCCGTCCGCCACCTGGCGCACCTCCGGCGTCACCGCGCGGGTCATGCTCATTTGGCTGCTCGGCACCGCGATGCCGGTGCTGGGCATCGTGCTGCTCGCCTTCCCGCAGGCGGTGGGCCTGGCGCGGGGCACGGGCTCGATCGCGTCGGCGGTGCTGTTCCTGGGCGTGCTGGCGATCGTCGTCGGCGGCGTGGGCATGATCTACGTGGTGCGCTCGATCGCCGACCCGATCCGGCAGGTCAGCGGCGCCATGCGCAAGGTCGAGGGCGGCAGCACCAACGTGCGCGTGAGCGTGTACGACGGCTCCGAGATCGGCAAGCTGCAGGCCGGGTTCAACCGCATGGTCACGGGGCTCGCCGAGCGCGAGCTGGTGCGCGACCTGCTGAGCAAGCACGTCGGCGAGGACGTCGCCCGGCAGGCCGTGGAGCAGGGCACCGCTCTAGGCGGTGACATCGTCGAGGTCGCGGTGCTGTTCACCGACATCATCGGCTCGACGGGGCTCGCGCTGGCCCACCACCCCGACGAGGTGGTGGGGATGCTCAACGACTTCTTCCGGGCCGTGGTCGAGGTGGTGGACCGCAACGGCGGGTTCATCAACAAGTTCGAGGGCGACGCCGCGCTGGCGATCTTCGGCGCGCCCGGGCAGTTGGACGACCCGGCAGGCTCGGCCCTGCGCGCCGCCCGCGAGCTGCGCGCCGAGATCATGCGCCTGGGGCTGGCGGACGCGGGCATCGGCGTGTCCGCGGGCCCCGTCGTCGCCGGCTACATCGGCGCCTCCCGCCGCTTCGAGTACACGGTGATCGGCGACGCGGTGAACGAGGCCGCGCGGCTCACCGACCTCGCCAAGAAGCGGCCGGGGCGCGTGCTGGCCGCCCAGGGCGCCATCGACGCCGCGGAGCGCACCGAGTCCGCGCACTGGCGGCTGCGCGAGAGGGTCACGCTGCGCGGGCGTTCGGCGCGCACCCGCCTGGCCACGCCGCGGCGCTCGTCGTATCCGCCCGACCTCGCCACGCTCGACGTCCGCTGAGCCCGGCCGCTTCCGGCGGGGCCGGCCGCTTCCGGCGGGGCCTCTTCCGCCCGGCCTGACGCCCGGCCCGGCCGCGCCCGCTGTGGCGTCCGACACACCGGGAATGCACTCCGGGCCCTCTCCGGTTACACTTCTTGAAACATCAACTATTGCGGAGGAAATGAAGCGATGACGACGTCTGTGCTCAACACCGGCCTCACTGCGGGCACCTGGAACCTCGACCCGGTCCACTCCAGCATCGGATTCAGCGTCCGGCACATGATGGTGAGCAAGGTCCGCGGCAGCTTCGACGAGTTCACCGGCCAGATCACCATCGCCGAGGACGGCGAGGCGTCCGTCGTGGCCGACATCCAGGTGGCCTCGATCAGCACCGGCAACGACCAGCGCGATGCGCACGTGCGCTCCGCCGACTACTTCGAGGTGGAGACCCACCCCGTCGCCACCTTCCGCTCCACCGGTGTGCGCGCCGGCCGGGGCGATGCGTACGTGCTCACCGGCGAGTTCACGCTGCGCGGCGTCACCAAGACCATCGAGCTGGACCTCGAGCTCACCGGCGTCGGCACCGGCCCCCAGGGCGCGCCCGTCGCCGGCTTCGAGGCCACCACGGTGCTCAACCGCAAGGACTTCGGCATCACCGTCGACATGCCCATCGACGGCGGCGGCGTGGCCGTGGGCGACAAGATCACCATCACCATCGACGCGCAGGCGCACCTGGCGAGCTGACCGCCGGGGCCCTGAGCCCTTCCGCACCGGCGCCCGCCCGCGGCCCCCTTCCGGGCCGCGGGCGGGCGTCGCCGCACCACGGGGCGCCCCCGGTACCGTGGACGCCGTGAGCGACACCCGCACCCCCGCCGCAGGAACCCCGGGCACGGCCCCCGCCGGCGAGCCCCGCCGGCGGCCCACGCCGCTGGGCACCGCCGTCACGCCCACGATCGTGGCGATCGCCGTCGTCGCCGACGCGCTGCTGGTGATCCTCTTCGCCGCGCTCGGCCGCCGCTCGCACGAGGAGGCCGACGGCATTGTCGGCACCCTGTCCACCGCGTGGCCGTTCCTGGCCGGGCTGGCCGTGGGCTGGGTGCTCGTCGCCGCGCTCGCCCGCGCCACCTCCGCGCGCCCGCACCCGCTGCGCGCCTGGCCGGTCGGCGTCACCGTGTGGATCAGCACGGTGGTCGTGGGCATGCTGCTGCGCGCCGCCACCGGCGAGGGCACCGCGTTCTCGTTCATCCTGGTGGCCACCGGCTTCACGCTGCTCACGCTCGTCGGCTGGCGCCTGCTCGCCCAGCTCGCCGCCGCCCGCAAGGGCGCGTAGAGGGCTGAGGCGCGCAGAGGCGCAGCGCCGCCGGGCACCGCCCCCGCTCCGCCGCCGCCGAGCGCCTGCAGAAGCCGCCGCCACCTCGCCGGAACCGGCGACGACTGCGGGCGCTCGGGCACCGGGACCCGCATCGAATGACCCCCACCGCCAGCGATCGGCGCCCGCCGGTGCCACGCTTGACTGCATGACGACCACGCCCGCCGGCCCCTCCGGGCCCGATACCGCCGCCGAGCGCCGCGACCGCGCATTCTTCGGCCAGCCGCTGGCGCTGACGAACCTCTTCGGCGTCGAGATGTGGGAGCGCTTCTCCTTCTACGGCATGCAGGGGATCCTGCTGATCTACCTGTACTACCAGACCACCGACGGCGGCCTGGGCATCGCCGAGCACACCGCCACCGCCATCGTCGGCGCCTACGGCGGGCTGGTGTACATCTCGGCGATCCTCGGCGGCTGGGTGGCCGACAGGCTGCTGGGCTCCGAGCGCACCCTGTTCTACAGCGCCGTGCTGGTGATGCTGGGCCACATCGCGCTGTCGGTGCTGCCGGGCATGACGGGCGTGGGCGTGGGCCTGGTGTGCATCGCGGTGGGCAGCGGCGGCGTCAAGGCCACCGCCACCTCGCTGGTGGGCGACCTCTACTCCGAGCACGACGAGCGACGCGACGCGGGATTCTCGCTGTTCTACATGGGCATCAACATCGGCGCGCTGGTGGGCCCGCTGCTCACGGGCCTGCTGCGCGACAACGCGGGCTTCCACTGGGGCTTCGGCCTGGCCGCCATCGGCATGGCGCTGGGGCTGGTGCAGTACGTGGTGTTCCGCAAGAACCTGCACGGCATCGGCGCCGAGGTGGAGGACCCGCTGCCCGGGCGCGAGCGGGTGCTGTACGCGCTGGCGGCGGTGGCCGCGCTGGTGCTGATCGCCGTCCTGTCGCTCACCGGGGTCATCACGGCCGACCGGCTCTCCGACATCGTCGTCGGCATCGCCACGGCCGCGGCCGTCATCTACTTCATCGTGATCCTCGCCAGCCGGCAGGTGACGCGGCTCGAGCGCAGGCGCGTGGTGGCCTTCATCCCGCTGTTCATCGCGTCGGTGGTGTTCTGGTCGCTGTTCCAGCAGATCTTCACCGTGCTCACCATCTACAGCGACAAGCGCATGGACCGCAACCTGTTCGGCTGGGACTTCCCGGTGTCGTGGGTGCAGTCGATCGAGTCGGTGTGGGTGATCCTGCTGGCGCCCGTGTTCGCCGCGGTGTGGACGAAGATGGGCGAGCGCCAGCCGTCCACGCCGATCAAGTTCGCGCTGGGCACGGCGGCGATGGGCGGGGCGTTCCTGCTGTTCCTGCTCATGCCGGCCGGCGCCAACACCGCGCCGGTGTGGGGTGTCGTGCTCATCATGTCCGTCTTCACGGTGGGCGAGCTGCTGCTCTCGCCGGTGGGCCTGTCGGTGAGCACCAAGCTCGCGCCCAAGGCCTTCCACACCCAGATGGTGTCGCTGTTCTTCCTGTCGGTGTCGCTGGGCACGGCCCTGTCCGGCACGCTCGCGGGCTACTACGACGAGAACAACGAGGCGCCGTACTTCACCATCCTGGGGCTCACGGCGATCGCGGTGGGCGCGCTGGTGGCGGTGGCGTCCCCCGGCATCTCGCGGCTGATGAGCGGGGTG